>JAOUGG010000099.1 GCA_029857855.1 Acidimicrobiia bacterium
GGATCTCCGACGGTTGGCAGCTCCTGCGTGCGGCGCACTCCGAGATGCTCGAGGGTCTCGACCGGCGGAGCCTGCTGGTCGAGCGAGCCAACATCAGCGGTCGCGAGTTCACCGACGACGACTCGACCGACATCGAGGAACTCCGCAGCGAGGTCTGGGCGATGCGCCAGACGAAGAATCGGTACCTTGCCGAGCTCGATCGGCGATTGGTCGAGGGCGGTCGAGGTTTGCTGTATCGCGGCTTCACGCTGTTCGGGGCACTTGTCCTGGGCGCCATCGGCGTGCTGGTGACCACGCCGTCGTCGAATCCCGACGACGCGCTCGGCGGGATCGGCAACTACATGACCATCGTGGGACTGGCAATCACAGGGGCCGCCGTGTCGTACGTGCTGTTCACGCGGAACTCTTCGAGGTCGGCGTCGATCTCCGAGGTGATGAACCCGCTGCAACTCGTGCTGCTGAGGCTCGCGTTCGGTGGGGTCGTCGGGTTGCTGCTCGTGGTGCTCCTGCAGGCCGGGGTGCAGGACCTGGTGAATGTGAATGCTCAGTCCGCGTACTTCTGGGCAGTGCTCGGTGGATTCTCCGAGCTTTGGGTCGATCGGTTGATCGACCAGGTGGAGCGCTCGTCCCGGGAGGCAGCCGAGGCTGCGTGTGCGGAAGGGGTCTGACCGACGGCGACGGTTCGGTCAGCGCTGGCGCTGGCGCACGGCGTCGCCGTGGGCGGGGAAGCCTTCGTGGTCGGCGCGGGCCAACACCGACGGTGCCATGCGCGTGAGCGCGCTGGCATCGGCACGTGCGATCGCCGTGCGCTTCAGGAGCGTGTCGGCGGTGATACCGGACGACACGTGGGCGAACCCCGACGTCGGCAGTGAGGCCGGGCACCCGATCACGAAGTTCGCTGCGCTGAACGGCGTGTGCTGATCGACCAGGATCCCGCCGGAGTTGGCCGGCCTGTCGACGACCTCGTCGACCGCTCCGTCCGCGACGGCGACCTGGAGGTGCTCGGGTGCGAACTCGTTGGCGATTCCGACCGCGATGTCGAGCGATTCGACGAGTACGCAGCCACCTTTCGGGTCGAGCGATGCTGTCGCCGGCGTGGCGCGGACCTCAGCGAGCCCGGCGAGCTGTCGTTCGAGCGCTGCGTCGACGGCCTCGATCACGAGATCGGCGGCCAGCAGAACGGGGTCGGCGCCGTCGTCGGCGATCACGAGACTCTCGGTGGGGCCGAGCAGCATCATCGTCGCCGCGCCGTGGCGCTGCATCTCGACCTGGACGAGGGTGACCGCCGGCGACCCGGGCCCGACGATCTTGCGGACCTTCGGGATCGTGTCGGTGCCGAAGCCGAGCGCGCGATGCCGGCCGGGATCGTTCACCCTGAACACGTCGGCGATGCCGAGCTTGCGGCACACCACGAGCGAGCATGGCCGGATCGACCATCGAGTCGCAGTCGGTCGCAAGTCCGTTGCCGACATCGACCGCTACGACCAGCAGATGAAGGCATCACGCAAACGGTTGAGGGCTGCGGTCGCCACGTCACTCGACACCGCGGTGCGGATGCGTTCGACCCCGGGCGTCGACGAGCAGCTCGCACGGCAATCACTTGCGATCGCGAACCGGCACCGTGCCGATCTCGCGACGGCATTACTCATCGCCAAGCAGACGACCTGAACCCTGTCCCGAGCAATACCGTGCAAGACTGGGCGCGTGAACAACAACAAGCGGGCAGGTTTGCTCGGTCGGCCCCATCCGTTGGAGCGCAAGGCCCGGCGAGAGCTCGGACGGGAGCGACGAGCCGACGTTGCGCTCGACGCCCACGCTGCAGTTCCCCAGGCATCCGATCGCGGGGACGCGATCGGGATCCTGACGGCACAAGACGCGCTGCGGCTCCCCGAATTGGTGCCAATCCGTCACGGCCGGATGAGCGCCAGCCCTTTCACGTTCTACCGCGGCGGAGCCGCAATAATGGCGGCGGATCTGGCGGCGACGCCGACGACGGACATCATCGTCCAGCTCTGTGGCGATGCGCACCTGTCGAATTTCGGCCTCTTCAACGGTCCGGATCGTCGCCTCGTGTTCGATCTGAACGACTTCGACGAGACGCACCCAGGGCCGTTCGAGTGGGATGTCAAACGCCTCGCAGCCAGCGTCGCGATCGCGGGTCGCAACAATGGGCTGGCGCAGGAGAAGATCGACCGTGCCGTCCGTGCGTCGGTCAAGGCCTACCGCACGACGATCTCCGAACTCTCGAACCTTGGTCCGCTCGCGGTGCACTATCGCCGGCTCGAGATCGAACGAGTGATCGAGATGATCGGCAGTCACAAGCAACGGGTCCGGGTCGAGAAGCTCTCCACGAAGGCCTCGGGTAAGAACCACCTCCGGGCCCTCGACAAGCTCACCGCCGTGATCGACGGTCGGCGGGTGATCGTGGCCGACCCCCCGCTCATCACCCGAGTCGACGATCAGCTCGCGGAGCAGATCCCCATGGTGATCGAGTTCTTCGATCGGTATCTCGCGACGTTGCCCGAGTACCGGCGACGGCTGCTCGAGCGCTACGCGCTGGTCGACATCGCCCGCAAGGCGGTTGGTGTCGGCAGCGTCGGGACCCGGTGCTTCATCGTGCTTCTCGAGAGTGGCGACGGCGAACCGCTGTTCATCCAGTTCAAGGAGGCAACGGCGTCGGTGCTCGAAGCCCATGCAGGCGCGAGCCAGTTCGAACCGGGTCAGCGGGTCGTTGTCGGTCAGCGGTTGATGCAGACGACGGGCGACATCCTCCTCGGATGGTCGCACTACGAACATCCGGACTCAGAAGACAGGGAGTACTTCTATTTCCGTCAGTTGTGGGACGGGAAAGGGTCGATCGCGATCGACCTGATGGGCGGGACCGAACTCCGGCGGTACGCCCGATTCTGTGGTTCGGCACTGGCACTCGCACACGCACGCGCCGGTGATGCGTCGATGATCGCCGGCTACCTCGGTAAGACCGACGCATTCGATCGCGCGATCGCCGAATTCTCACTCGCCTATGCCCGCTTGAACGACCTCGACCATGCTGCGCACGCTGATGCAATTGCGAGCGGGCAGATCCTCGCCGAACGCGACATCTGACCCGCCCAGACGAGCGGTGGCTGATTGCGGCTGAGCAACGCGATCAGCTTCAACAGCGTGTTATACAGCCAGATCAGCGTGACCATCAGGCTGAACGCCATGTACCACTCGAGTTCTTTCGGAACGTGGCGAATCCATCGTCGTCGGACGGGATCTCCACGACCACCAGCGGGGGCGGGCCCTCGTTCTGGCGGTAGGACCGCGGCGACTCCTCCACGGCGTCGGCGGCAAGAATCGTGATGTCGGGAGCGGTGGCGTTACCACCGTCGGCCGGATACCAGTTCATGTCGCGGAACACCCGGACCGAGGGGCCGAGAAGGCGGGTGGCGGCCAACGCGATGACGTCGACCGCCTGACGATGCACGTGACGCTCCGGCATCTTCAAGTCGTCCGGCAGACCGGGCGGATGATCGTCGTGGCCGAAAACCACTGCGGGCATGGACACAAGGGTACACCTCCATGTTGTGCCGACGAAGAGCGTCGGCAACAAACGACAGCAGGAGGCCGGAGCCACGAGCGGGTCTCTGCGAACAGTTCAGATCCGAAAGCCGACGGTATCGGGCGTTCACACCGATTTGCGCTCAACGAAATGTTCAACCAGCGCTACGCTGACCACGATGACCCCGCTTCAGGACCGACCCGAACTCGCTCCAAACCAGACGCCGGGCCTGGTCTGCGCCCACAACCACTTCTACTCGGCGCTCGCCCGGGGCATGCCCGCTCCGCCCCGCACGCCGACCTCGTTTCCCGAGATCCTGGAGCTGGTGTGGTGGCGTCTCGATCTGGCGCTCGACCTCGACCTCATCGAATGGTCGGCCAAACTCGCTGCACTGACTGCGCTCGAGTCGGGCTGCACCGCCATCATCGACCATCACGAGTCGCCAAATGCCATCGAAGGCTCCCTGTCGGTCATCGCCGACGCCTGCGCCGAGGTCGGCGTGCGGGTCAACTGCGCCTACGGCGTCACCGACCGCCACGGCCCCGAAGGTGCGGCGGCTGGCCTGGCCGAGAACGATCGCTTCCTGTCCGCCGGAGGCAACGGCATGGTCGGCCTCCACGCTGCGTTCACCTGCGAGCCCGACACCATCGCCGCGGCCGCCGAACTGGCCGAGCGCCACGGGGTCGGTGTACACGTGCACGTGGCCGAGGGTGAGATCGACACCTGGCACAAGCTGGCCGGCCACACCAACGAACAGTGGCTGATGATCCACGGCGTCCACCTGCCCGACGACCACGGGTTGTCGGGCACGATCGTCCACAACCCCCGTTCCAACATGAACAACGCCGTCGGCTACGCCAACCCCCGACGCTTCACCAACCCGGTCGCCCTCGGCACCGACGGCATCGGTACCGACATGCTGGATGAGTTCAGGATCGCCTTCGTCAAGAGCCGGGAGGCCGATGTCACCGTCAGCCCCGACGTGGCCTGGAGCTGGCTCGAAACGAACTGGTCGCTGTTCCCCGAGGCCCGCAACGACGTCGTGACCTGGTCCTATCCGCTGATGGACCCCTGGCGGCTGGCCTACACCACCCAGGTGGGCCCGTCCCGGGTTGAGATCGACGGCGAGGTGGTGTGGGCTACGGGTCGACCGACCAGAGTCGACGGCGACGAGATCAAGGCCAAGGCCGGCGAGGCGGCACAGCGGTTGTTCGCCCGCCTCGAAAAACTCTGACGACCTCGCAGCGATCAACCTCACAGCGATCCCACTCGCGGCACGACCGAACGGAGAATCCATCGTGTCCCAGACCTCAACCAGCTCGACCCGCTCCCCCGGTGGAACGCTCGCCGTGTTCGACTCCTTCGACCCGGACGGCCGTGGCGCCTACGAGAACGCGATCACGAGATTCCGCGAGCAGAACATCGTGCTGCCGACCTTCGCCCAGCTCCGCGACCCGTCGAACATTCCCGCCGCGATTCGCGAACAGTTGGCCACGGTCGACAAGGACGCACCCGACAGCCGCAATCTGTTTCGTGTCCACTGGTTCAACGCCCACGCCGATGAACCCGGTCAACCCAACTTCCCGGGTTTCGTCGACGTTCCCGACCATGTCGAGCTGCCGTCGGAGTTGACCGGTGTCGAGGCCCGCATCGTGCTGGCCTTTGGCAACCGGTTCCCGATGATCCGCGCCCACAAGGTCCTGGCCGCTTATTCGTGCCTGGTCGCCCGTCTGGTCACGGGCCGGTTCGATCCGACCGCGGGTCGGGCGATCTGGCCGTCCACCGGCAACTACGCCCGCGGTGGCGTGGCCATTTCCAAGATCATGGGGTGCCGGGGGGTGGCCGTGCTGCCCGAAGGTATGAGCCGTGAGCGGTTCGAGTGGCTCGACCGGTGGATCGAACATCCCGACGATGTCATCCGCACCCACGGCACAGAGTCGAACGTCAAGGAGATCTACGACGAGTGCAACCGCCTGGCCCAGGATCCGGAGAACATCATCCTGAACCAGTTCAGCGAGTTCTCCAATCACATGGGCCACTACGGCGTCACCGGGCCGGCGCTGGAACAGGTGTACCGACACGTGACCGGCGAGCGCCCGGGCCGCCTGGCCGCGTTCGTCTCGGCGTCCGGGTCGGCTGGAACGCTCGGCGCCGGTGACTATCTCAAGGATGCTCAGGGTGCCCGCATCGTTGCCGTTGAAGCCCTCGAATGCCCGACGATGCTCTACAACGGCTACGGCCACCACAACATCCAGGGCATCGGTGACAAGCACATCCCGCTGATCCACAACGTCACGAACACCGACCTTGTCGTCGGCATAAGCGATCAGTCGACCGACAAGCTCGACGTGCTGTTCAACTCACCGGCCGGCCATCGCCTTTTGGCCGAGCGTGGTGTGGAGATCCCGGTGATCGAGGCACTCGTCGACATGGGCTACTCGTCGATCTGTAACACCCTCGCCGCCATCACCGCGGCGAAGCAGTGGGACCTCGGGCCCGACGACGTGATCGTCACCGTGGCCACCGACGGTTCCGAGCTCTACAACTCGGAGCGGGAGAAGGTGATGTCGACGCACTTCGCCTCTGGTTTCGACGAGGACCAAGCGGTCGCCGTGTTCGACCAGCACCTGGCCTCGGTCGACACCGAGACCGAATTCGTCCGATCGCTGGAGATGGGGCCGGTCGAGCGGAACCGAGTATTCAACCTCGGGTACTTCACCTGGGTCGAGCAGCAGGGCATCGCCATCGAGGACTTCGACATCCGCCGGGATCAGGCCTGGTGGGGATCGCTGCGAGGTCTCCTCGACGCCTGGGACGAGATGATCGAGTCGTTCAACGCCGACACCGGGTGCCGCTTCGAATGATCGAACCGAACCCGGGTTCCTCCTCCGGAGCAACATCGCGTTTGGCAACCGATCTCGACGGCGAGCAGAACCCGTTCATCCGGTATCGGGAGCGCCTCGATTCGTATCGCCGGGCCACCGACGGCGGGCTGAGCGACCAGTGGTTCGTCGACACCGTCGGCTCACTCGACGAGGCCGTGGCCACCGTCGACGGCCACGGTTTCACCGTCACACCTGTGATCGACGGCGCCGCCCTAACCGCAGCGGCCGATCTCGCTCCCGAGGTTGTCCTCACCGTGAAGGACGAGACGGGCAACGTCTCGGGGTCACACAAGTCGCGCCATCTCTTCGGCGTCGCCCTGCATCTGCTCGTCGACGAGCAGCTCGGCGAGGCGGGCGCCGCAGGGGTCCGGCCGACTCTGGCGATCGCGTCGTGCGGCAACGCCGCCATGGCCGCCGGGATCATCGCGGCGGCTCTCGAGCGAGAACTCCGGGTGTTCGTCCCGACCTGGGCCGACGAGCCGGTGGTCGAACGATTGCGCCAACTCGGGGCGACGGTCGAGGTCTGCCACCGACGCGACGGAGAGGCCGGGGATCCGGCCTACCTCCGCTACCGGGAGGCGGCCGCAGCCGGCGCACAGCCCTTCACGGTCCAGGGAACCGATACGCCGACCACGTTCGACGGCGGGCGGACGCTCGGTTGGGAACTGGCCGAACAGGCGGACTCGATCGACGTCATCTACCTCCAGGTCGGCGGCGGGGCACTGGCCACCGCCGTCTCGCTCGGGCTGCCGGACGCCACCCTGTATCCGGTCCAGGCCGAGGGCTGCGCACCCCTGCGGCGAGCGTGGGACCGGCTGTCACCCGACTTCGACTTCGAGGACGCCGCCGACCACCCCGACGACTACATGTGGCCATGGGAGGATGAGCCGACCAGCACCGCCACCGGCATCCTCGACGACGTCACCTACGATTGGCTGCCGCTCCTTCGGCGGACGATCGTCACGGGCGGCGAACCGCTCGTCGTGCCCGAGGCCACGATCGTCGAAGCCCACCGGCTTGCCAACGAGCACACCTCGATCCCGGTCAGTGCAACCGGCACCGCAGGACTGGCCGGGGTGCTCCACCACCGTCCGGCCGCAGGCCACATCGCCGTCGCTTTCACCGGCATCGACCGCTGAAACGCCGCTGGAAGCGACTACACGCCGTAGCGGTCCAGATATCCCCGCATCGCCGCCAGCTGCCGG
>JAOUGG010000100.1 GCA_029857855.1 Acidimicrobiia bacterium
GTCCATCGAGGCGTGCAGCGAGACCAGCCCGCCGAACAGGATCAGACCGAACGCCAGCAGCGCGCCGCCGAGGTAGGCGGCGTAGGTTTTGAGCGGTGCCTGGATCACCCGCCAGACCGTGACCACGACACCGCCGGTCAGGACGGTGGCGATCGTCGATTGGGCGCCGTCGCCGCCCGGCAGGAGTCGGGACAGCTCGGGGATCACCTGTTCGACGAGCCAGGGCAGCAGCACCAGGAGGGTCAACAGCCCGAGGCCGAGGGAGGCCAGCGCCACCACGGCGTAGTTGCTGATCGTGCGGAGCCGACCCTGTTCGGTGAAGGAGCGGAGCACCAGGATGACGACCACCACACCCAGCACGAGCAGGCCCGGGGTGGCCAGGCGGTTGTAGGCGATCGCGCCGTTGGCGGAGGTGATGATGGGGGAGCGGATCATCCGGCCGATCGGCCAGGCCAGGAGGCCGACGACCGCCATCAGCAGGCCGAGGTGCCAGAAGAGTTGGAGCATGGTCCAGACCGCGGTGACGAGGAGCCCTCCTCGGCCGCTGGACAGGTATTTGCGGCGGGCCAGGAGCCGGGGAAAGAGTTGGTCGGTCGGGGTGTCAGGTGGGCTGACGAGCTGGAAGCGTTGGCGGCGGTGGCTGACCGTGCAGTAGTTCGGGTCGCCCAGGATCGGCTTGGCGCTGGTCGGGCTCGGCTCCGGTCCGACGGCGATCCGCCACGCCGATGCCGCGTACCCGCCGCCCGAGACGCTGGAGATGACATCGGCCTGGCCGAGGAGGCCGGCCGAACCGTCGGGTCGGGGATCGTCGACGGGGGTCTCCTCCAGCGCGGAGAGGGCACCGAGGCTGAAGGCGGCCGACCGGATTCCGCCGCCCGAGAGGCAAATCCCGAATCCGGGTGGCTGGTGGCCGGGCGGCGGCCACGTTGTGGCGTCGGGGACGTAGGCGGCCGGCTCGGTGTCGTCGAAGATGGCGCGGAACACATGGGAAACGGCGCGGATGAACCACGAGGTGAGGGTCGTGACGAACCCGGCCACCAGGATCCCCGTCAACAGCCAGCGGATCCAGCTCAGCGTCGAGATCGTGGTGGCCAGCTCGAGCTGGTAGTTGCCTCGCAGCACGTCGATGTTCGACCTGGTGAGGGTATCGGCGATGGCGGTGACGATCAGCGTCACCACCGACATGGCGCCCAGCGCCGGACCCGCGTTCCGGCTCCGCTCGAGGTGGGTGTCCCACGACTCGACCCACCAGGTCGCCAGGAACACGCCGAGGCCGAGCAGATAGACCGTGGCCAGCACGAGGTCCCGGCCCATCGAGTTGCGGAACGTCTCCACGTTGCACACCTGCGTGAACTGGTCGCGGGGAGCATTCTCCAGTGCCGAGAGCTGGAGCTGGAGCGCCTCACCAAGGCAGGTGTTCTCCCCCGAGAAAAGGGCCTGGTAGGCGACGACGACGAGGCCGATCAGGCCGACGACCCAGGCGAAGTACAGCGCAAGTGCCCTACCCCCATGTTTGCTGTAGTCGGCCGACAAGCGGCCGAACCAGTGAAATCCGTTCACGGTTGATTGCCCACTTTCTCGCCCGGAACGTCGTGCCCAAACAATAGTTGCTCGGTCCGACGCCGGCTGTCTCTCTCCTGTGGTGTGCGGTTCCGATGCCGGTCGGCGAGCTGATCAGGGGGTGAGGGCGGCGGTCGCCCACACGCCGGCGTCGGCACCGGCCGAGGCGACGACCCGTCCGTCGGGAGCCCAGATGGCCGAACCGCCGGCCGCCCGATCGTAGCCTTCACCGGTCGGCCCGGCGAACGACGCGATGGCGACCCAGACGTGATGGCGGTCCACGATGCCCCGGGCCCGTTCGGGTTGCACGTCGGCGTCGTCGATCGACTCCAACACGCCGGCGGCATAGACGTCGATGCCGAGCGCCGTGGCGGCGTCGGTCTGTGCGGCCACGCCGGTGTCCTTGCAGATGGCGAGACCGATACGGCAGCCGTCGACGTCGAGCACCGCCGGCCCGCCACCCGGTGTGAACACGGCCTGTTCGGCGGACCCGAGGAACATCTTGCGGTAGGCGACGGAGGCTCCGTCGCCGTCGACGGCCAACACGGCGATGTGGCGATCGGCTCCGGTCGAGACCGAGGCTCCGGCGAGCGCGATCACACCGTGCTCAGCGCAGGTCGCAACGAGCGGGTCCAGGCGGGAGTCGTTCGCCGGGATCGATTCGGCGTCGAAGTGGTAGCCGGTCAGCGACAGCTCGGGGAACACCACGACCCGGGCGCCGGCCAGGGCGACGATCCGGGCGTGCTCGCGA
Organism: Acidimicrobiia bacterium; assembly: GCA_029857855.1. Classification (GTDB taxonomy): domain Bacteria; phylum Actinomycetota; class Acidimicrobiia; order Acidimicrobiales; family SZUA-35; genus JAHELU01. Next base: position 2,312 of record JAOUGG010000100.1, read on the forward strand.
ACGTTGGCCTCGATGTCGTGCGGAACGCACCGAGGCTGGGCCACGGCCAGCGTGAGCGGTGAGCGCATGCAGCCAGTGTGCCCGATTCCCCGGTTGGGTCGGTCAGACCCGGGGACCGGGCGCGGCGACCGTCTGGCGTTGGTCGACGGCCATCCGAAGCTGACGTCCCAGCCGGTGGTCGTTCAGAGCACGTTGACCGGCCCGCAGGATCGGGCTGATCGTCAACACGAAGACCACGGTGGCCGGTCCGAAGTCGCCGCCGAGCGCGAGGCCGGTGACCACGATCAGAACCTCGAGCGTGGTACGCACCCGGAACGGGTTGATGCCTCGTTCCTCGGCCGCCTTCATCAGCAGTTCGAGCGACCCGCCACCGAATCCGGCGTGGAGAACCAGGGCGATGGCCGCGGCGATGATGAGGATGCCGAGACCGACGAAGGTGAATCGAACGGCCAGGACGTCGGGTTCACGGATCAACCGCATGAACGTGTCGACCGCGATGCCGTTGCTCACCGTGTAGAAGAGTGCGGAGGGCCGGGGTCGTTGCCCGAGGCTGGTGGCGACTGCGAACAGGCAGCCGGTGAAGAGCCAGCCGGCCTGACCGAGACTCAGACCGACGTGGTCGCGGATGGCGGTGAGCATCACGTCGTAGGCCGGCACGCCGAGGTTGGCGCGGACGAACAGCGTCACGCCGAGTCCGATCATCGTCGAGCCCAGCAGGAGGCTGGCGATCTGGGAGAAACCGCTTCGGGTGGCGGGGGTGGCCACACGTTCCCCGGCGGCCATGATGCCGGCCCGGGTGAAGCCCACGAACCACTTCGTGGTCTCGGCGGTGGTTTCCGCGGTCGACTGCACGCCGCTGACAACCGCGTCGGAGACGGGGTTGCGGACCATCGACGCGGTCAGTTCAACCAGGGTGGATTTCGGCTTCACACTCCTAGTCAACGGCAGGTTTTGCCTCGACACGAGCCGTTTCGACGTCGCAGGTGTCACATGCGACCACTGTGCGAACCGGAGGTTGACAGAAGGTTGCCTACGTTGATCGGCGACCTGGTTCGAGTTCGGGATCGGCGGCGATCAGACGTCGGGTGTAGGGGTGGCTCGGATTGGCGAGCACCGATTCGATCGGTCCGGATTCGACGACCTGCCCCGATCGGAGCACGACGATGTCGTCGGCCATGTGGAGCGCCACCGACAGATCGTGGGTGACGAAGAGATAGCTCAAACCACCCGATCGCTGGAGATCGACGAGGAGGTTGAGGATTCGAGCCTGGGCCGACACGTCGATCGATGCCGTCGGTTCGTCGAGGATCAGCACCTCGGGGTCGAGTGCCAGGGCGCGGGCGATGGCGATGCGCTGCAACTGTCCGGTGGAGAAGCTGTCGGGATATCGATGGAGATCACTGCGGCCGAGACCAACTCGTTCGAGGGCGGCCACGACCTGTTCCTCGATCGGGCCCTCCGATGTTCGACCGTGGGCCTTCAGTGCCCGCCCGATCGAGTCGAGTACGTTGCGCTTCGGATTGAGGGAGGTGGCCGAGTGCTGGGTGATGAGCTGGCAGCACCGGTGGAACCGGCGGATGGCCGAACGGTCGAGTTTGTGGGTCGGAAGCTCGACGGCGGGTCGACCCCGGCCGCCCTCCATGGCGCGGCTGCTCCGAAGGTACACGCCGCCGGCTGTGGGCTTCTCGAGCCCGGCGACGCATCGACACAGCGTGGTCTTCCCGCCACCGGATTCGCCGACGACGGCCAGGGTGGTTCCACGCCGAATATCGAACGACACCCGATCGAGGGCCACGCTGTTCGCTCCCGCCACCTGGAACACACCGCGGCGGATCGGGAAGTACTTGGTCAGGTCGCGGACCGACAACACGATGTCATCTCCGGGAGGATCCCGAAGATCGATGACGTTGTCGTTGCCCTGGTCGCTCACGTGCTGACACCCCGATCCGGTCAGCGAGGGGGACACCCATGGTACACGTCCTGAGGTGGGGGCGCCTGGCGAGCCGCCGGTTGCCATCGTCGCCGTCGCGGGCGACTATGGAACGAGGCGGGGGTCTGCAAAGGGGGAATCTTCCATGGTCCTATGTCGTCGTGCGATCGTCTTCGTCACCGCACTTGCGTTCATCGTTTCCGTCGCGACCGCTGTCGATGCCGCACCCGGTGCGGTACTCGACATCGAGGTGGTGTCGAGCCCGGCCGATCAGGTGTCGGGTGGCGACGCCCGCCTGGTCATCACCGTGCCCCCGGGTCTCGTCGACAAGGTCGGCGTGTTCGTCGATGGCGTCGACCAGACCGACCACTTCACCGTCGCCGGCAAGGGCCGACTCGACGGCGTCGTCGACGGGCTCGCCCAGGGCGACAACGAGGTCACGGTTGTGACCAACCGGCGCAACCCCCGGGCCGCGGCCCGTCGGTCGATCACGCTCACCAATCATCCGATCACAGGGCCGATCTTCTCCGGTCCGCAGCAAGATCCATTCTTCTGCTCCACCGACGGCCACTACGGCAACGCCGAACTCGACGGACCGCTCGACGACGACTGCTCGATGGCGACGAAGGTGTCGTTCAAGTACCGCACGACCGCCGGTGGTTGGGCCGACTACGATCCCGACGCCGTCCGCCCGGCCGACATGGCCACCACCACGACGATGGACGGCGACACCGTCGACTACATCGTGCGCTGGGAGCGGGGCACGATCAACCGGTTCATCTACTCCATCGCGGTGCTCTCCCCGAATGCCCAGGACGCCGACGAGCCCGACCTGTCGGCCTGGAACGACCGCCTCATCTACTACTTCCAGGGCGGGGTGGCCATCGGCCACTACCAGGGTGACCCCAGCCGCAGCCGGATGCTGTACGACCACGGCCTCGGGCTGGGCTACGCCGTCGCCTATTCCACCGGTACCAAGACCGGCACCCACTACAACCTCGTCGTCGGCGGCGAGACGGCGGTCATGGTGAAGGACCGCTTCGTCAGCGCCTACGCCAACCCCGAGTACACCGTCGGCGTCGGCGGGTCGGGCGGTGGCATCCAACAGTACGTCTACGCCCAGAACCATCCCGGCCTGATCGACGCCGGTGTGCCCCAGTACTCCTATCCCGACATGATCACGCAGGCCATTCACGTCGGTGACTGCGAACTGCTGGAACGGTGGATGGACTTCCGGCTGTTCAACGGCGAGACGATGTGGGCCGACTGGACCAATCGAACGCTACTGGAGGGGATGAACGCCTCGAACACGGTGGCCAACAACTTCGCCGCGGTGATGCCGCCGGGCTACCCGTCGGGTACCTCGGAGTGCATCAACGCCTGGCGTGGTCTCTCACCGCTGGTTCTCAATCCCCACTTCGGGACCGCCCCCGGCATCACGCCCGCCCAGCAGGCCGCTGTCGAATGGACCCACTTCGGCGACGCCGTCAACGTCTACGGCCGCAACGCCGACGGGTTCGCCAACTCGATCTGGGACAACGTCGGGGTGCAATACGGTCTGGGCGCGTTGGTCGACGGGGCCATCACCCCCGAGCAGTTCCTCGATCTTAACGCCAACGCCGGATCGTGGAAGAACGAGCCCGACATGGTCCAGGAGGGCTGCCCATTCCTGTCATTCCTGTGCCCCGACCCGGCTTCGTTGGGCGGCCTCGATCCGTTCCCCGACATCTGGCCCGACCTGGTCGACCCGTGGAGCGCCCGCAACATGGCGCTGTCACCCGACGGGGGGGCCACCCCGGCTCCCCGGAAGGCCGCCGATGATGGTGCGGTCGACGCGGTCCTGGCCTCGGGCCTCGTCAACCGGGGCGACATCCAGATCCCGATGATCGATTGGCGCAACTACCTCGAGCGGGAGCTCGACATGCACAACTCCCACCAATCGTTCGCCACCCGCCAGCGGCTCCTGAACCACGACGGTGACGCGTCGAACCAGATCGTCTGGTTCACCGATTCGATCGCTGGTTCACCCCGGTTCGATCAGACGCCGATGGCGTTCGAGGTGATCGACGAGTGGATGGCCAACATCGCCGCCAATCCCAACGGCGGCGTGGCCGGCAACAAGCCGAGCCGGGCGGTCGATTCCTGCTTCGACGCTGACGGAGCGCTCCTGCACGCCGGCGATGGCGTCTGGTCGGGCATTCTCGACGACGCGGCCCCGGGGCCGTGCACCGAACGGTTCCCGGTATTCTCGAGCTCCCGCATCGTGGCCGGAGCGCCGATCACGGGCGACGTGTTCGCCTGCGATCTGAAACCGGTGGCCGCCGCCGTCGCCGACGGCACCTACGGATCATGGATACCGTCGGCGGCCGAGCAGGCGCGGTTGGAGGCGATCTTCCCCGACGGCGTCTGCGCCTACTGACCAGTACCGAACTGGCGGCCACAGACCCACCTTTCGGTGGTCTGTGGCCGCCGGAATGGGTGGGACACCGGTCCCGATCCAGGTTTGCGCGATCAGCGGTCGTGGACACGCAAGATCGCGCATACCTCGGGAACGGAGGTGCTATGGAACCAGCACCACTTTGCCCGTGGTTTGACGGCCCTCCAGGATCTCGTGCGCTCGCTGCGCCTCGGCCATCGGAACCCGTTCGCCGATCCGCACATCGAGGCGGCCGTCGGCCATCCAGGCGAAGAGATCGCCGCTGCGTCGCAGAAGTTCCTCACGGGTGGAGATGTAGTGGAACAGGCTCGGGCGGGTCAGGAACAGCGACGGCGCCAATTCGAGTGGGCTGATCGGCTCGGCCGGACCGGAGGCGTTGCCGAAGTTGACCATCATCCCCCGGGGCCGGAGCAACTCGAGGCTGCGACGAAAGACCGACTGGCCGACACCGTCGTAGACGACGTCGAGTGCCCGTTCCCCGACGATGTCCTCGACCCCGTCGCCGAAGTCGACGTTGCGGTAGAGGATCACGTGGTCGGCTCCGGCGCCGGCTGCCAGCTCCGCCTTGGCCGGTGTCCCTACCGTGGTGAACACCTCGGCCCCGACCATTTTCGCCATCTGGATGAGGAGCAGGCCGACACCACCGGCGCCGGCATGGATCAGGCATCGATCGCCGTCGGCAAGTGGGAAGGTGTCGGTGACGAGGTAGTGGGCGGTCATTCCCTGCAGCATCACGGCCGCCGCCTCGTCGAGGGCGAGACCGTCCGGCACCGGAACCGTGGACGCGGCGGCCAGCGCCACGCGCTCGGCGTAGCTGCCGATGTTGGCCGACCAGGCCACGGTGTCGCCGACGGCGACGTCGGTCACGTCGGACCCGACCTCGGTCACCCTGCCCGCACCTTCCAGACCCGGGGTGAACGGCAAGGGCATCGGGTAGAGGCCGGTCCGATGAT
>JAOUGG010000859.1 GCA_029857855.1 Acidimicrobiia bacterium
CCAGCTAGATGATCGTACTGTCGACCTCGTCGAGCGGATCGCTGTTGGGCTCGATCGGATCATCCAGCCAGGGTCGTCCGGCGTGGTCCGAGACGTACAGTAGCGCGAGTCCGATCACGGCGATGATGTAGGCGCTCAGGCCGGCTCGGAGGGACCCGGCATAGAGCGCGAGGGTCAGCACGATGCCGGTCAACAGGCACGTCCAGGCGACGGCCTTCATCCAGCGCCCGGTACGTAGTACATAGCGCCGCCAGAGAATCGGTTCACCGGAGCCGGGGGGAAACTGTCGCTCCAGCTCGGCGAGGACAGAACGTTCTTCAGCTGTCAGCGTCATACATCAGGTTTACCCTTTGAAGCCGGTGCATAAAATCCCCAAACGGCCAAGGATCGCCAACGACTTGGCTAAGGACGGCCAACGCCAGAAGCTGCCTCATGGAAGAAATCGGGGGTTCAAGTCCCTCGTGGCCCACGCACCTGATGTGTACGTAAACCCCCGCTCAGGAGCGGGGTTTGTCGACTGGTTTGGATCGTTGGGGGGACCCGACGCACCCCCGTGGCTACACGCAGAACTCGCCTGCCAGGCCCCTCAGGCAGAAGGTCGTTCGCTCGATCGTCTTCAGCGTGAAGCCCTCGTCGCTGTCGCCGTTGGGCGTCGCGAAGATGTGGAGCCGGTAGCCGGCCGTTGCGTCGTCGGCGAGGCCGATGACGTCATAGGTGATCTCGTGAAGGTCGCCCGTCGTCGGCGCCACCGACTGAACGACTCGGGTGCCGGGTTCGGTCGAGGTGAAGCCGGCCGCCACCAGCTCACCCATCTGCTGCATGGTCTCGGTGACGGGAAGGTCGCCGCCGCCGAGGAACTCCGCGGTCGCGTCGTCGACGCCACCCATGAAGCCGAGGAACGAGCTGTTGGCCCAGCCTGTGATGCCGTCGTCGGTCGACACCTCATACCAGATCGACTGGGTGAGCATCCTGGCCCGACCGGTGGCGGTCAGGCTGTCCTCCAGCGGTCCTACCCGGGTCAGAAGCGCCTGATCGGTTCCCGGCCGCTCCCGGATGTTGAGCTTGTCGTCGTGGGCCACCCCCATGACCGCCAGAACGTCGCCGTCCTTGGCGAATCCCTCGAATGGCTGGCCGGGCAGGCCCGACGACGTGGTGGTTGCTGTGGTCGTGGTTGTGGCCGCTGTGGTGGTACTGCTCGACTGGCCGGTTGTGTCGCTCGTGTCCGTCGTGTCACTGGTGTCGGTACCGTCGACCGCCGTTGTCGTGTCGGACGTTTCGGTGGCGTCGTCGGCGCAGGCCAAGGTAAACAGCGCCAAGGCGGCGACGATGGCGAGCAGGGCACGTGCTCGGCGGTGTGGGGATCGGGGTAGATGGTTCATCGGAATCAGCCTCCGTTTCACATCTATCCCTGCGCCGCCACCTTGACCAGAGGCGAATGTCACGACCCGGCGTGATCCCCTGGCGCCGATCCCCGCGCTCGCGGACGTGCCGGCCACGTCTCCGGCGATTTCGAGAGGTGAGGACCCGCGCCGTCCTCGGCGGGGTCCCCACCTTCCGGGTGCTGTCGGTCAGATGTTCGACGCCTGCATGATCGGTTCGTTTCGGGCGGTGTAGACGGCGACGACCATGATGGCGACCGTGACGAGATAGACGGGGGGCAGCCAGAACCAGGCCAGCGACGGAGCGAAGGCGCCGACCAGCAGAAGCCCGGTGGAGGTAACGGGTCGTTGCGTTCTGAGGCGCAGACCGAGCCCGACCGCCAGGACGGCGGCCAGGGCAAACGAGCCGAGGACCCACAGCAGCTCCCGGCTTCTCAGCCCGGTACCGAGCAGGGCGACGAACGGGAAGGGGGCGATGATGCCGAGGCCGGCAACGGCGATGAGAACCGTGGTCGACCGGGGCGTGGATTGTTGGTTTGTCATGGGGTCTCCTGTGTCGAGCCGCTGCTGCGACTGTTGGATTCCCCGCCTCCAGGACAGATCGGCGGGGATGCCCGACAGCACCCGTTCGATCACTTCGAGGTTGTGGCGTAGCCGGCTCCGACCGGCCTGGACGGCATCGGTGTGGTGCTCCCAGAGATCGGACAGGATCTCGTTGCGCCGTTCGACGGCATGTCTCGGGGGAAGCCTGCTCGTGTAGACGCCGACCCAGCGTCGAGCGAACCGCGCTCCGGGATCGTCGGTGCTCATGCCGGCGCGATCCTCGAGCCGGTGGCCCGATCGGAGATGGCGGCCTGAGCCTGGGCCTCGCCGTTCGCCTCGGCTCGGGCGAGTGCGGCCAGACCGCTGCCGTTGATCTGGTAGAGGCGACGGCGGGGACGTCCTTCGGCCAGAGCAGCC
>JAOUGG010000101.1 GCA_029857855.1 Acidimicrobiia bacterium
CGAAGCCGGCATCGTGGATCAATCCCATCGCCGCGACCGCCCACCCCTGCTGGTAGGCATCTTCGTCCCGGACCAGCGAGTCGATCCGACGGGCCGCGATCGTCAGCTCGGTACGGAGATGACCCTCGGAGGCCGACGGTCGCACCAGATGCCGTCCCGCACCGCGCAAGCCGCTGATCAGCTCGGTGCCGACCAGCGTGGTGGTCGCCACCACCGATCCGCCGGCGGTCGCTTCCTCAGGCTTTGCCGACTCGACCGCGGCGACGCTCTCGAGATCGGCACCACGCACGATGTCAGGTGCGGACGAGGGTTCGAGAGCCGTCGTCGGAGCGACCGCGTCGTCCGGCTCCGAATCGTCGAGCGCCGTCGCACTGTCCGACGCGACATCGTCCGGCGACACGGCGTCCGACACGACTTCGTCCGGAGACCAAGCTGTCGGCACGTCGTGATCGACCTCCTGGCCCGCACTCACGACAGGCACCTATGGGGTGCGACCGACCGTGTCGAAGACGGCCGGCAACGCGCCTCCGCCCTCCGGGTCGATGCGTCCTGGTGAGACGACGGTGCGGCGGGGGGACAAGCGAGTCTGATGCGAGAAAGCTCCACATCGGAATTCTGCCTGGATCGCGAGCGAGCGCGCCATTCCAGGCCCTTTTTGGGCGGTGGTCAGGGAGCGACGCCGATCTCGTCTCAACCGCCGAAGCCCGGGCCGAGGAACTCGAACGTCGCGTGGCCGACCAACGTCGCCTGCTCCGAGAACACGGCATCGAACCGGAAGCGGGCGCCTGACCGTCAGGATGCAGGTGCCGTCCAGGCCTCGGCCCGTTCCCGGTTCTTGTCGTTGGCCATCGGCAGTTCGTTGTGCCACACGCCGGTGGCCTGCCGGAGCGCAGCGGCCACGGCACCGGCGGTGGGCACGAGGCCGATCTCGCCGACGCCCTTGATGCCGTAGGGCGAGTTCGGCTCCGGTGACTCGACGAGGATGACGGTCACCTTCGGCATGTCCTTGGGGCGAATGATGGCGAGGCTTCGAAGCGTGTTGTTGAGGGGGCGGCCGTCGGCGTCGCACGGAAACCCCTCGGTGAGGGCGTAGCCGAGGCCCATGTGCACCGCGCCCTCGACCTGCCCCTCGCACAGGAGCGGGTTGACGGCCCGCCCGACGTCGTGGGCAGCCACCACCTCGGTGATCTCGCCGGTGTCGGGATCGGCGATCACCAGTTGGGCGGCGTAGCCGAAGGTGGAGTGGATCACCGGGTTCTCGACGCCGTCGGACAGCGAGTTCGTCCAGTCGACGCGGTACTCGCCCTCGTAGTCGACACCGGTCCGGCAGCCGGCGGCCAGGGCCTTGCGGCAGGCGTCGGCCACCGATCCCGCCCCCATGAGCGTGCCCCGGCTCCCGGTGGTCTGACCGGCACCGAGTTCGCGGGTCGAGTCGACGATCACGTCGATCCGTTCGGCTTCGACACCCAACTCCTCGACCGCAACCTGAAGGGCCACGGTGTGGATCCCCTGCCCCATCTCGGTCCAGCAGTGACGGACCTCGACACGGGGCTCCGACCCGTTGACCGAGTCACTCGGAGCGGGCACGAACCGGACCACGGCCCGGGCGATCTCCTTGAAGCCGTTGCCCAGGCCCGAGTTCTTGAGGCCGAGGCCGAGGCCGACCGCCTTGCCGGCGGCCACCGCGGCGTCGTAGTGGGGCCTGATGGCGTCGAGACAGGCCTTGGCTCCCAGGCACCCGTCGTCCATGATCTGACCGGGACCCCACACCATGCCGGGGCTGATCACGTTGCGGTTCCGCATCTCCCAGCCGCTGATGCCGACCTTCTCGGCCAGGCGGTCCATGACCCCCTCCATGGCGAACTGGGCCTGGTTGGCCCCGAATCCCCGAAAGGCGCCGCAGACCGAGTTGTTCGATCGGGCCGCGATGGCCTCGACGTCGATGTCGGGCACGACGTAGGGGCCCGACGCGTGGCCGGCCGCCCGTTCCAGCACCTTCATCCCGACCGATGCATAGGGGCCGGAGTCGCCGATCATGCGGATGTGGAGTGCGGTCAGCCTGCCGTCCGAGTCGCAGCCGGCCCGGTAGTTCATGCGGATCGGATGCCGTTTGGGGTGGACCAGGAGCGACTCCTCGCGGGTGAGGGTGGTCCGTACCGGACGTTGCAGCAGCCAGGCTGCCAGCGCCGTCTGACCCTGATTCGACATGTCCTCCTTGCCGCCGAAGGCGCCCCCGTTCGAGACCAGTTCGGTGACGATCACCTGCGGGTCGACGTCGAGGATGCGGGCGATGTCGTTTCGGTCGTCCCAGATGCCCTGCCCGCCGGTGAACACCAGCAGCCGATCGAAGTCGGTGGCGTCGCCGGGCCGGGTGGTGAGGGGCAGCGGCTGCCCGGCCGGCACCGGCACCGCCAAGGTCGACTCCGGCTCGAGGAAGGCGTGTTCGATCCGCTGGGTCTGGAACGTCTCGGTAACGGTGTGGGCCGAGGCGGTCAGGCCGGCCTCGGCGTCGCCCCGGCGATACGTCGAGCGCGACAGGACGTTGCCGTCGAGCTGCCACACGGCGTCCTCATCGGATTCGACGTTTTTCACCGGGTTTGTCATCGGCGCCAGCACGTCGTAGGCGATGTCGATCGCCGCGGCGGCCCGACGGGCGGTGAACGGATCATCGGCGACGACGAGGGCCAGGACGTCGCCGAGGTACGAGGTGCGACCGCCAACCGGAATGAAAACCGGCCAGTCCTTGTGAATGAGACCGGTTCGGAGCTCCCCGGGCACGTCGGCCGCGGTGAGCACGCGCGCCACGCCGTCCATGGCTTCGGCGGCGGAGGTGTCGATGGACAGCACGTCGGCTCGGGCGTGGTCGGCCAGCCGCACCGCCCCGTGCAGCAGGCCCGGTGGCGCTATGTCGTCGATGTAGGGCCGGGATCCCAGGGTCAGCGGTTCGGCTTCGTACTTGATGCCACGCGAGCCGACACCCTTGGGACTGACCGCAACGGGCACCTCGCCGGCTGCCAGATCCTCGATGGCGTCGAGGATCTTGACGTAGCCGGTGCAGCGGCACAGGTGACCCCCGAGTAGGCGGGCCGCATCCTCACGCTGCAGGTCGGCGCCCTTCTTGTCGATCATCGCCTTCGTGCGCATCACGATGCCCGGCGTGCAGAAGCCGCACTGCAGTGCACCGTGGGCGGCGAAGGTCGTGGCCATCGCCGCCGCTTCGGCCGGGTCGAGACCTTCGGCGGTCAGCACGTCGGCGCCGTCCACCTTGGTCATCGGCGTCTGGCAGGCGACCCGGGCCTTGCCGTCGACGATGACCGTGCAGCAACCGCATTGACCGGACGGAGCGCACCCGTCCTTGGGCGAGATGACGCCGAGTTCGTTGCGGAGGGCGGCCAGGAGATGCTCGTGATCGTCGGCCGCCGAGACCGGGCGGCCGTTGAGAATGAAGTCGGTCATGTCGGCGCGCCTCGCTTGCGTTTCGGGCTCTCTGCTGGGCCCGTGTCGACGGTGGCTCCGTCGATCCAAGATAGTGGCCGGTTAACAATTTGTAAAACGTCCGTTCGGCCATCCGGGAGGCGGTGCTCGATCGATTTCGCCGATCGAGATCGGCGTATTGCCCCGACTCGTCGATGGACGATCTAGCATTAGTCTCTGTGTCGTGGTGGCTTCTTCTCTCCCATGGGTTTGGTGTTGTGCTTGCCGCGCTCGCCGGATGGCGGCATGGGATTCGCGCCGGGCTGACGGTGGCTGCAGCCGCCCCCCTGGCAACCACGATCTGGGCCGTGGAGCGCCTGGCTTCCGGTGCCGAACCGGAGACCGTCGAGCTGGTCTGGGTCGGTGGCCTCGACCTCGTGCTTCGGTTCCAAACCGACGCCGTCGCGCTCCTCATGACCGTCCTGGTCTCGGGGATCGGTGTGCTGGTCTTCGCCTACGCCACCGCCTACTTCGGTCCCGATGCTGCGGGACGATCCCGGTTCCCGGCCACGCTGCTCGCCTTCTCGACGTCGATGCTCGGCCTGGTTCTGGCCGATTCGATCTGGACGTTGTTCGTGTTCTGGGAGTTGACGTCGATCACCTCGTTTCTGCTCGTCGGCTACAAGAGCACCAGTGATGTGGTCATGGACGCAGCCCGCCGGGCGTTGATGATCACCGCCGGTGGCGGCCTCGTTCTCCTGGTCGGATTGCTGGTCCTGGCCGACGTCACCGGAACCTCCGTGATCAGCGATTTCGGAGCGGTCGACGGAGCCGCTGCGTCGATCGCCGCCGCCCTGATCATGGTCGGCGCGGCGACGAAGTCGGCGCAGATTCCCTTCCACGTGTGGTTGCCCGGCGCCATGGAGGCCCCGACACCGGTCAGCGCCTACCTGCACTCGGCGACCATGGTCAAGGCCGGCGTGTTCATCATCGCCGTTCTCGGACCCGTCTTCGCCGGCAACGACGTCTGGATGGCCCTCGGCCTCGCCTTCGGAATCTCGTCGATGCTGTGGGGTGCGGTCGGAGCACTCCGCCATGACGACGCGAAGCTGATCCTGGCCTGGAGCACCGTGTCGCAGCTCGGCCTGCTGGTCACCCTCCTGTCGTTGGGGACGGCAAAGGGTGTCTTCGCCGGCATCTCGATACTCCTGGCCCACGCCCTGTTCAAGGCGGCGCTCTTCATCGTCGTCGGCGAGGTCGACGTCCGAACCGGCACCCGAAAAGTCAGCGAGCTGGGAGGCCTGGCGCGAAAAATGCCGATCGCAGCCGCGGTGGCCGTGGCGGCCGGGGCGTCGATGGCCGGGGTTCCTCCGCTCCTCGGGTTCGCGGCCAAGGAGGCCGCGGTCGAGGCGGCACTGGAGCTCGATGGTACTTTGTTCGCCGTCGCCGGTGTGTCGGTGATCGTCGGAGCGGTCCTGACGGTCGCCTACACGACCCGCCTGCTCATCGGGCTGTTGGGCCCGGGGCCCGACGTCGCCGTTGCGCCGTCTCGTCCGCTGCTGGCCATCCCGTCGGTGGTGTTGGCCGCAGCCGGTCTCGTTGGCTATGTGTTCCTCGGCCAGATCAACGCCATGGTCGTTCCGGCCGCTGTCGAACTCGACACGAAGGCCGAGGTCTATGAGCTGTACCGTTGGCCCGGTCTCACGGTCGGTCTTGCGGTCTCCCTGATCGTCATCGCCGCCGGAATCGTGCTGGGTCTGGTCGTGGCCCGCCGGACGATGGCCGTGCCGAAGCCGGTCGGAGCCGACTTCGCCGATCGTCTGCTCGACGCCATCCCGATCGGCTCGAGAATGATCATCGGACGGATCCAGCACGGGTCGCTGCCGATCTATCTCGCCACGATGGCCGCCGTCGTTTCCTTGGCGGCGCTGTCGATGGCGCTGCGCGTATCGTCCGATCGGATCGTCGTCTGGGACGAGCCGACCCAGGCGTTGCTGGTTGCAGTGATCGTGGCCGCGGCCGTCGCCGGCGTTTTCGTCGGATCCCGACTCGGCGCCGCCCTCATACTCGGTGCGGTCGGCATCTGTGTGTCGGGCGTCTACATCCTGCACGGCGCACCCGATCTGGCGTTGACCCAGCTCCTCGTCGAAACGGTGGTGGTCGTGGGGTTCGTCCTGGGTCTCGGTCACCTCGCCCGACGCTTTCCCGACAGTCCCGACACGTGGCGGACGATTCGGATGGTGGTGTCGCTGGCAGTGGGCGTCGGCGTCGCCGGGGCGCTGGCGGTGGCCGGGGCTCAACCCGTCGGACGACCACCGATCGGCGAGCTGGCGCGCGCCGCCGTCGAGGAGGGTGGCGGGGAGAACGTGGTGAACGTCATCCTGACCGACGTCCGCGGACTCGACACGCTGGGCGAGATCACCGTTCTCGTCGTGGTGAGCATCGGCATCGTGGCGCTGGCCAATGTCCGTCGATCCGAGGTGACGACGTGATCCGCCACCTGTCGCCGATGACCCGGATCAGCGTGAAACTCGTGACCCCACCGGCGCTGCTCGTCGGCGTCTACCTGCTCTTCGCGGGTCACAACAACCCGGGTGGCGGTTTCGCCGCCGGACTGGTGTTCGGTGCCGTGCTGATTCTCCGAACGCTGGCCGAGGTGCAGGAGCCGCGCCACGCTCGCGAGATCGTCGCGTTCGGCTTGTTCGCCGCAGTCGCCGTTGCCATCGCGCCGGCACTGGCCGGTGGCGTGCTGTTCGACCAGGTCATCGGCGAGATCGAGGTTCCCGTGCTGGGCAAGGTGAAGGGTGGTACTGCCTTGCCGTTCGACATCGCCGTCGCCGCCATCGTCGTCGGGCTGGTCGTCGCTCTCCTCGACGGCCTCGCCGCTTCAGGAGGCATCCGAAGCCACCACCGTCTGGAGCACGACGAATGAGCTTGGCACTGCTGATCGCCATCGGCGTACTCACCACCGTCGGCGTCTACCTCGTGACGTCTCGGTCTCTCAGCCGGATGATTCTCGGTTTCTCCCTGCTCGGCCATGCGACCGTCCTGGCGCTGCTCGTCGCCGGAGGCCGTCCCGGGCCGCCTCCGATCGGCGCCGCGGAGAACATATCCAACCCGCTACCCCAGGCGCTTGCCCTCACCGCGATCGTCATCTCGTTCGGGCTCACCCTCTTCCTGCTTGCTCTCGCCGTCCGTCAGCAGGGCCTCACCGGCGACGATCTGGTCGAGGACGATCTCGAAGACCGCCGTATTCGCAACGCGGCGGCCGATGAGGAGCTCCTCGCCACGACCGCGAATGGCGACGACGACATGCCGGACGGCCCTGATCCGGGGCGGAAGAGGTCGGTGGCGTGAACGTACTCGTGGCGCTCGTCATCGCCGCACCGCTGGTGTCGGCGGCAGTCGGTCTGCTGTTGTGTTCCCGTCCGATCCTGCGGGATTCGGTCGTCGGCCTGGGTCTCGCCGCAGCCGCCGGATCGTCGATCGCGCTGCTGGTCGGCGTGATCCAGAACGGCACCGTGACCGTGAGGGTGGGTGGTTGGCACCCCGAACTCGGCATCGTGCTCGTCGCCGACCTGTTCGCCGCGCTGGTGTTGCCGTGGGCGCTGACGATCATCTTCGTCGTTGAGCTCTACGCGATCGGTCAGCGGCGCACGGCTTGGGGGGCCAACCCCGAACTGGCCGGTCCGCTGCTGGCGTTCCTCACCGCCGGCCTCTCTCTGGCGTTCCTCACCGGCGATCTGTTCACCCTGTTCGTGTCGTTTGAGGTGATTCTCGTCTCGAGCTATGTACTGGTGACCCACCAGGGACGGAGGGGGCAGGTGCGGGCCGGTATGACCTACGTGGCGATGAATCTCTTCGTGTCCAGCCTGTTCCTCTTCGGCGTGGCCTTCGTCTACGCCGCCACCGGCACGGTCAACCTGGCGCTGCTGGCCGAACGGATGCCGGAGCTGCCCGATGCTGTCCGCCTCGGAATCGGTGCCTGGTTCTTCGTGGTGTTCGGCACGAAGGCCGCCGTCTTCCCACTGTTCTCTTGGCTACCGGACGCCTACCCGACGGCACCGACCAGTATCACAGCGGTCTTCGCCGGGCTGTTGACGAAGGTGGGCATCTACGCGCTCATCCGC
>JAOUGG010000860.1 GCA_029857855.1 Acidimicrobiia bacterium
ATGTGTCGGATGACGATGTGTCGGATGACGATGTGTCGGATGACGATGTGTCGGATGACGATGTTTCGGACGTCGACGACGACGTCGACGACGCACTACTCGAGGAGCGGGCGTCGTTGCGATAGAAGCCGCCGCCCTTGAACGCGATGGCCGGGGCGGCGAACACCTTCTTGACCTGATGGCGACCGGACTCGTCGATCGAACAACCGTCGATTTCGGTCAACGTCTCGTCGGTGAACGACTGCTCCACGTCGAAGCGTTCGTCACAGACTCTGCACTTGTACTCGTAAATCGGCACGACACGAATCTCCGGTTGCTCGAAGCCCGGCAATTGGCTCGCGGTCAACAGTCAACAACGGCCGGACCTCGGACCGACCGCACAATCCGGTTTGCCCGGCCGAACGGACCGGCTCCCGGCTCGACTTGCTAGGGTAGCGGGACCTTCGGTTGATCCGATGGTAAACGAGCGGCCGCCCGGCCGTCGGTTACCGGCACTCAGCCGTCACCCACTGCCGCAGTCAAGGAGGACCGCACGTGTCACCTTCAGTCTCCGACGACCCGAAACCGGTCCGGAAGGCCGTCATACCGGCCGCAGGTCTCGGCACGCGATTCCTGCCCTTCTCCAAAGCCGTTCCCAAGGAGATGCTGCCGGTCATCGATCGTCCGGTGATCCAGTACGTCGTCGAGGAGGCGGTCGACGCCGGAATCACCGACATCCTGATCATCACCTCGCGCTACAAGAAGAGCATCGAGGACCACTTCGACCGGCTGCTCGACCTCGAAGCACACCTCGAGGCCAAGGGCAAGATCGACGAGGCGGATGAGATCCGGGCCCTCAGCGAGCTGGCCCAGCTCCATTTCGTCCGACAGGGCGAGGCGCTCGGTTTGGGCCACGCCATCGGTGTGGCCCGCAACCACGTGGGTGACGAGCCGTTCGTGGTCCTCCTCGGCGACGACATCATGCATCGCCGGGCCGGTGTCTTGAAAGGCATGATCGACGCCTACAACGATCACCACTGTTCGGTGGTGGCGCTCATGGAGGTGGACCCGGCCGATATCTCCGCCTACGGATGTGCCGTCGCCGAGCCTCACGCCGATCGTCTGGTCAAGGTGAACGGCCTGGTCGAGAAGCCGCCGCCCGAGGACGCTCCGTCGAGCCTGGCCATCATGGGTCGTTACCTTTTCACGCCCGCCATCTTCGACGAGATCGAACGCACCGAACCCGGCGTCGGAGGCGAGATCCAGATCACCGACGCCATGCTGTCGTTGCTCGACAGCGAGATGATGCTCGGCTTCACGTTCTCCGACGGCCGTTTCGACACGGGCAAGAAGATCGACTATCTGCGGGCTGTCGTCGAGTTCGCGCTCGAACGTGACGATCTGGGGCCGGAATTCCGCACGATTCTCGCCGAGATCACCGAACGGGAGAACCTTTCACGCTGAGAAGGCGGCCCAGCCCCCGCCCATGCGCGGGCCCGGGAGACCGTCGTTTGGACTCCTTTTACGTGAATGCCGCGCCAATTCGTCCGTTCTGCGGGTGTCGGCTACCGGGTGTCAGATCCGTCTCGTTAGTCTAGTAGACGATGATGCCGCTCGAAGAAGCCCAGGCCCGCGTCAACCGCGACCTGTCGATGCTCCCCACAACCGACGTCGACATCGCGGAGGCGCTCGGGATGGTGCTGGCCGAAACCGTGGTCGCCGACGAGGCGATCCCGCCGTTCGCCAACACCGCGATGGACGGTTTCGCGGTGCGGGCCGCCGACACCATCGGGGCGACCAAGCAGTCGCCCGTTTCCCTCCCGGTGGTCGGCACGATCGCCGCCGGGTCGGTCGCCGAGCGGGCTCTGGAAGCGGGCGAGGCCATGCGGATCATGACCGGCGCGCCGGTTCCTCCCGGCTGCGATGCGATCGTCATGGTCGAGCTGACCCGGCCGAACGGTTTCGACGTCGATGTGCTGGCCGAGGTGCCGGTCGGCAACCACGTGCGCCCGGCGGGCGACGACATCCAGAAGGGCACCGAAATCCTCCACCCCGGAACGGTCATCGGCCCCGGTCACCTCGGTGTGTTGGCCAGCCTTGGCCGTCAGACGATCACCGTCTACCGCCGGCCCCGGGTCGGCGTGATGTCCACCGGTGACGAGCTGGTCGAGGGCGATGAGCCCCTCGAACCGGGCCAGATACGCGACTCGAACCGGGTGATGCTGCTCGCCCTGGTGGCCGAGGCCGGCCTGACCCCGGTCGATCTCGGCAAGGTCGGAGACGACGAGGACGCCATCGAGGCCAACCTCCGCTCGGGGGCGGCGACCTGCGACGCCGTGCTCACTTCGGGTGGCG
>JAOUGG010000861.1 GCA_029857855.1 Acidimicrobiia bacterium
TGACGCTGCCGCCCAACACGAAGGTCTCCGCGGTCACCCGTTCGGTCTGGACCGCCCAGAGCGTCACGGCGTACCGCCCCTTCTTCGAGCGGTTCGGTGAAGCACTCTCGGCGGGTATCCAATCGGGTTCCTCGGAACTGGTGGCCGAGGAAGGGCTGTCTCCCGATCCCAACGACCCGTTCGCCCAGCTCTTTCCCGCCCACATCATGGGCCAGTTGTTCTCCACGCTCGGCCCCATGCTGGTGGCCACCAGCGCCGGCGCCATGCTCGGCCACCTCGGCCAGCAGGCGCTCGGCCAGTACGAACTCCCGGTCCCACGATCAACCTCGGAGATCCTCGTCGTGCCGGCCAACATCGATGCTGCGGCCGACGACTGGGACGTGCCGGAGGACGATCTCCGGCTGTGGCTGTTGATCCACGAGCTCGTTGCCCATTCGGTTCTGTCGGTGCCCCACGTCAAGGCCCGGTTGGAGGCGTTGTTCCTCGACTTCGCCTCGGCCTTCCGCCCCGACCCGGAGGCGATCGGCGAGAAGTTCGGCGCAATCAACGACATGGCCGAGATGCAGCAGATGGCCGAGACGATGAGCGATCCCGACGTCGTGCTGTCGCTCATGCGATCACCGGCCCACGATCTCCTCGTCCCCCAGGTCGACGCCATGGTCGCCGCCGTGCTCGGCTTCGTCGCCCACGCCGTGCGCACGATCTCCGACGGCTTGATCCGGGCGGCCCCGATCATCGAGGAACGTATGCACGAGCGGCTCACCGATGTCGCCCCCGCCGATCGTTTCATGGAGCGGCTGCTCGGCCTGGAGATCGACGAGCACACACTCGCCCGAGGCGACAACTTCATCAGCGGGATCGTCGAGCGGGCCGGCGACGAAGGTCTACAGCGGCTCTGGGCCGACGAACTCGACATCCCCACCGCGGCCGAGGTCGATGCGCCCGGGCTGTGGTTGGCCAGGATCGGCCTCGACGAGGACAACGCCAAACTCGACCTGGAGATCCCCGACGATCTGTCGGGCCTCGACGACCTCTGAGGGAACCGTACACGCCGGCTGAAGGATCAATTGTCGGATCCGTTGCCGCCGGACATCCGGGTTCGTAGCGACCGCGACCAGGTGCGGTTCTCCAGGCGCCTCCGAAGCGGCGCGGGAAGTCGGCGGGCCAGGTTGTCGAGCCCCTCGTCGAGCAGGCCCTCGGATATCATGGCCGCCGGATTCGGGGTTCGACCGATCCAGTAGGTGGCGGCGACGAACGCTGCCGAAGCGGCGACCATCAGATACCCCACCCGGGCCGGAAGCGGCAACACGACCGGGATCATCGCCCCCAACACCCACACCAGCTGGAACCGGCTTTCGTAGCGACTGAAGGTACGACCGAGGTTCGCCTTCGGGGCGTCCTGTTGCACGATGGCGTCGAAGGCCTGCTTCGCCCCCTGGGCCGCCAGCGCGATGGCGAAGGCCATGATGAACGCCCCGGCCAAGCCGGTCGATATCGCTGCCAGCAACGACAGGGCGGTGAGCACGATCAGCGCGTAGGCGAGGATCCGCTCCTCCCGCAGCCGGGTCCGCAGCCGGGGTACGCCTCCCGCGCCGAGGAAGCCGCCGAGGCCCACCCCGATCAGGGCAACCCCGAAATGCCATGGCGGCGCGCCGCCGGATGTGAGGTCGAGGCGGTCGAACCCCAGTGATTCCCGAATCCGATGGCCGAGCTCCACCCCGGCCGCCGTCGGGCCAGGATCGATGCCACCCCGGAGCGCAAACGCCAGCAGCATCGTGACGAATCCCGAAACCCCCCGCAGATAGCCCATGGCACTCGACGTCACCAGGATCTTCGCGCTCCGCAGCTCCTCCCGTTCCTCCGCCTGCTCGGCCTGATTGGCCACCCTGGTCGACGGGATCCCGAAGCCGACGATGGCGGCCGCGAGGAACACGAGCACCCCGAGGCCCAGCACCCAGCGGGCCCCGCCGAGCCGGAGCAGGAGCACACCCGGGATGCCGGCAAGACCACCGGAGACGGCCGACAACACGGCCAGCCGGGAATTGGAACGAACCAGCGCCTCCTCGCTGGCCACCGTGGTCGGCACCACGGCGCTCTTGGCCACGGCGTAGGTTTTGCCCATGACCAGCATCAAGAACGCCAGCGGGAACAGCGGCCAGTCCTGCACGTAGAAGACAAGCGCCGCCATCACCACGGCGCGAACGAACGCCGATCCGATGATCATGAACCGGCGGCCACCCTGGATGCGGTCCATCCACGGCCCGAGGAACGGGGCGACGAATGCGAACGGGGCGATCGTCAACAGCAGGTAGGCGCCGACCCGCCAGCGGG
>JAOUGG010000863.1 GCA_029857855.1 Acidimicrobiia bacterium
ACGCCCGTAGCCGATGCGAACGAGGTGGTCGACCGGTGCCATGCCGGTGGGGTCGAACAGCCACCAGTCGCCGCTCAGGTAGGCCTCGAAGAAGCCGTGGAAGTCCTGGGGCTCGACGCCGATGCCATAGCCCGACACGTAGCGGGCCGGGATGCCAAGGGCCCGGCACAGGGAGATGCCGACGTGGGCGAAATCGCGGCAGACCCCGACCCGCTCGACCAGGGCGTCGACCGCGGAGGTGGTGCCGTCGGTGGTTCCGGGCTGGTACTCGATCTCCGAGCCGACCCAGTCGTTGATGGCCTGCACTCGGGCATATCCGGGCTCGACGCCGCCGAACTGGCGGTTCGCCAACCCGGTGAGCGTGTCGGATTCGCAATAGCGGCTGGGGTTCACGTAGGGCAACAGATCGGCCGGGATGTCGGCGAACGCCGTCTGGCGCAGGTCCTCCTGACGGTCGCTCCGGGGGTGGACGACAGCCGTGGCGGCGTAGGTGAGTGTGAAGTGTCCGAACGGCGCGTCGAGCCGAATCAGCTGATGGGACTCACCCTCCCCGAACGGTTCCACGCTGTAGTCGAGCGGAGGGTCGAGCGTGATCGACTCGTCGACCAGGTGCTGCCTAGCTGTTCGGGCCGCAGCCACGGCGAAGGCGAAGGAGGCGTCGCCGCCGACGTCGTAGTCGAGTTGGGCGTGGACGTCGATGGTGTTGGACTCGGCAGGCTTCCGGTCGGTCATGTGCTGGTCGTTTCGATCGTGTCGGAGGTCGAGTGCCACAGCACGTCGGCCCAGTCGGACGGCAGTGTACGCACTGCGGTGGCGAGCTGACGGGTCCACCACGAGTGGGTGGCGGCCAGAGCGACCACACCGTCGACGACCCGGATGGCGATGCAAAACGTCATGGGTTCCAGGGTTTACCCGGCGGCGGGCGATCACCAACATCGTTTTTGGAAGTGTCGCTTATTTGTGTGTCATCCGTGGTACTCTGCAATGCGAACTACCCCGCATCACGGCACACCATGCCAAATCACATCACATCACATCGCAGAACACAGGACGGTCGCCCGTATGGACACATCACAACTCCTCAAGGGAGTCCTCGACCTCGCCGTGCTGTCGGTGCTGGCCTCCGACGACGCCTACGGCTACCACATCGTGCGAACCCTTCGGGAGGCCGGCCTCGAGGAGGTGGGCGACGCCTCGGTCTACGGCACGCTCCGCCGCCTCTACCGGAGCGGCAAGTTGACGTCCTACGTCAAACCGTCCGATGAAGGGCCGCACCGCAAGTACTACGGCTTGAACGCCGAAGGCCGCGACCACCTGGAAGCGGGCACCAAGACCTGGAAATCCTTCACCGAAACACTCGACGCACTCCTGGAGGGGGCAACACGATGACCGTCGCAGCACCGGAGCCGCTACTTACCGAGTTTCGCCATCCGGCGAAACATCGCCCCCTCGAACTCTCCGTATGGGACAGAAAGGTAGTCCGATGACCGCAACCGTCGACTCAGAACTCGGCCAACCCGACCCGTCCGGCGGCCTGCCGGCCGACATCGTCGAGTACGTGGCCGCCGTTCGCGCCCTCCTCACCGATCTCGACCCCGACGAAATCGACGACCTCACCGACGATCTCCATTCCCATCTGGCCGAGATCCGGGCCGAGAGCGAGGAGCCGTTCGCCGACCTCATCGGCACCCCCGAACAGTTCGCGGCGGAACTGCGACAGTCGGCCGGGCTGGCCCAGGCCACGCCGGCCGGCCTCCGGCTCGGCTCGGTGACCCGTTCGTTCGAACGCATCGCCCGAACCGCAGAGCGGCGGTTCGCCCCCATCGTCGCCCATCGCTGGACACGAGCCACGCTCGACTTCCTCCCCGAGCTGCGGCCCGCCTGGTGGGTGGCCCGCGGCTACCTGCTGGCCGGGTTGCTGGCGCTGATGACCGGAGGCCGTCTGGCCACGTTCCTGGCGGTGCCGTCGATCGCCGGCAGCTCCGTCGTCGGATTCGGTGTGATGGTGGCCTTCATCGTGGCCTCGGTGCGGTTCGGGCGGCGGCACCACCCCGCTCCGTGGGCCCGCTGGGTTACCGTGATCACGGCCGTGTTGGCGGCCTGGGTGGCGGTGATCCTGTTCGACCAGGTGAGCAGCAGCTACGTACCCTACGGCTACGACGCCGAGCCGGTCGCCGTCGACGGCCCGTTCGTTGTAGACCCCTTCGTCGACGAGCTGCTCCCCGCCAACATCTACGCCGTCCTCCCCGATGGAACACCCCTCGATCAGGTGCTGCTCTACGACGAGACGGGCGGTCCGGTCAACCTGCCCGAAAGCGGCTACAGCAT
>JAOUGG010000862.1 GCA_029857855.1 Acidimicrobiia bacterium
TTCATCGCCGATCGTCAGCCCCGGCCGATCACCGTGGCCATGATCCTGGATGCCACGGTCGAACAGTTCGGCTTCCCGATCGACGAGCTGATCGGCAAGTCACGCCGCCGTCCCTTGGTGATCGCCAGGCAGATGGCGATGTACGTGACCCGTGAGCTGACCGATCTGAGCTTTCCTCATATTGCCCGCGAGTTCGGCGGTCGAGATCACACCACGGTGATGCACGCCTGTGACAAAATCTCGGCACTCATGAAGGAGCGGTCGCAGATCTACAACCATGTGATGGCGTTGGAGAAGTCGGTCCGCAATCAGGCCCAGTCGGTCGACTACTGATCGAGATCGTCGATCGACGACGACACCAGCGCCGCCCCACCGTTCTGCCGTACGCCCGCGTCGCCAGGCGATGCCGAGCAACGGCAGAAGTCTGCAACGACTCCCATGCTCGGGAGCTGGTCGACGCCACCTGACGGTCGGCTGCCACCGGAAGGCCGGGTCGAGATGGTATCTTTTCCACCCGATCCGGCTTTTTGCGTCCCGTGGACAACATGTGGGTAGTGGGGATAAGTCGTGGACAACCGATTGAATCGTCGGGGACGGCCCGTGGATCGACCAGCGATCGGCTGCGGAAAAGCGCTGGACAAACGGCGGCACAAAAGGGGATAGCGCGCCCGCCATCCCCACCCCGACGAATTACAACCGTGTCAGATCCGGACAACATCACCGGCCCTCGGGATAACAATCCGGCCGCTGACCAGCCAAAACGACGATTCATCCACAATCCACAGCACTACTACCCCTACAACCGTTTTGAAAAAGGAAAAGGGTAGAAACGAGCAGGGGACTGAGGACAACCGAACCACCACCGACGACGAGAAACGCAGCGAACACAGCGACTGGATCACGAGTCGCCGTCGTCACATCGGGTTACAGTTGGTGCATGAAATTTCGTTGCGAGCGTGACGTCATCGTCGAAGCCCTCGGAATCGCCGGACGGGCCGTCACCGGCCGTGGCGGCATGCCGGGGTTGTCGGGAGTGCGAGCCGAACTGGTCGGCGATCAGTTGACCTTGACCGGGTCCGATCTGGATCTCACGATCTCGGTCAACGTCACCGTGGCCGGGGAGTCCGACGGCGTCGTCGTCGTACCGGCCCGCCTGGTCACCGATATCGTGCGTGCCCTTCCCCCGGGGGCGGTGCAGTTCGCCGCCGAGGACGAATCGCTGTCGATCTCGGCCGGTCGCTCCGATTTCAGCATCCGCCTCATCACCGGCGACGAGTTCCCGCAGATGACCGAGCTCGGTGAGGAATCGGTTCAGCTGTCGAGCGAGCAGTTGACCCAGGCGCTCAAGCAGGTGGTGCTCGCCGCCTCCACCGACGATTCCCGCCCGGTGCTCACGGGCGTCCTACTCGCAGCCGAGGCCGACGGCCTCCGCTTGGTCTCGACCGACTCGTTCCGTCTGGCCTGGCGCGACGTGGCCGGCGCTTCGGTCCTGCCGGAGGGCCAGAGTGTGCTGATCCCGTCCCGGGCGCTCGGCGAACTCAACCGCGTCTTGGGTCAGGGCGACACCGTCGATTTGAAACTCGGCGAGCGGGAGGCATCGTTCGAGGTGGGCGACGTGAGGCTCGTGACCCGCCTCATCGAGGGCAACTTTCCCGATTACCGGGTGCTGGTTCCCGAATCGCATCCCAACGTGCTCACCGTCAACCGCAGCGAGCTGATGGACGCGCTCCGCCGGGTCAAGCTCCTCGCCCGGGAGTCCACCCCGATTCGCCTGGAGATCTCCGATGGCTCAGTCGAGCTGGTGGCCATCACGCAAGACGTCGGCACCGCCCGGGAGAGTGTGGAGGCCAAGCACATCGGGTCGGATCTGACGATCGCATTCAACCCCGATTTCCTGCTCGACGGCATCGATGTCGCCCCCGGTGAAGAGGTGACCCTTTCAACGATCGACGAGCTGAAGCCTGCGATCGTGCGCAGCGCGGATTCCGACGAGTTCCTGTACCTGATCATGCCGGTGCGGGTCTCCTAGGTTCTCGTCGTCGAGGGTGCTGATAACGCGGCTCTGGCTGCACGACTTTCGTAGCTATCACCAACTCGAGCTGCCGCTCGAATCGGGGCTGACCGCCATCATCGGTCCGAACGGGGTCGGCAAGACGAACCTCCTGGAGGCGCTCGGGGTGCTGGCCACGCTGAAGTCGTTCCGGGGATCGCCGACCGAGTCGATGGTGCGCCGAGGAGCCGACGTGGCCGTGGTCCGGGCCGAGGGCATTCGTGACGACCGGCCGGTTCTGATCGAGCTGGAGCTTGGTCGGGGCCGCACCCGGGCGC
>JAOUGG010000865.1 GCA_029857855.1 Acidimicrobiia bacterium
GTCCGGGTCGCCGCCGCACATCACGCTCAACTGCCCGGCCTCGGCACCGGCCTGGCCGCCCGAGATGGGAGCATCGATGAAACCGACGCCGGCGGCCCGGCAGGCCTCGTCGAGTTCCCGGGCCAGGTCGGCCGATGCGGTTGTGTGATCGACGATGACGGCTCCTTCGCCCAGGGCGCCGAGGGCACCGTCTTCGCCGTAGACCACCGAGCGGACATCGTCGTCACCACCGACGCAGATGAATACGAAGTCCGCTCCTGCGGCCGCCTCGGCCGGGGTCTCGTGAACGGACGCCGATGTTCCATCACCCGATCCGTACTGCTCCAACCATCGTTCGGCCACGGATGCGGTGCGGTTGTAGACCCGCACGTCGTGTCGGGCGGCCAGGAGGTGGCCGGCCATCGGATAACCCATGTTGCCGAGGCCGATGAATGCGCACGTCGAAGAATCACTCATGAGACAAGGATGGCAGCACCGTCACCTATCCGGGCGCATCGGGAGGTGGCGCGCCTCCGGTCGGTTCGTCGGCCAGGAGGAGACGGGGTCCGTTGGCCAGTGCCCGGGCGATGGCGACCCGCTGCTGCTCACCACCCGACAGCTCGGTCGGCCGGTGTTTGCCCCGATGGGCCAGGCCGACCTGTTCCAGAAGGTGTTCGGCCCGCTCCCGTCGCTCGGTCACGTCGGTGCGGACCAGGCGCATCGGCAGCTCCACGTTCTCGACGGCCGACAACATGGGCAGCAGTCCGAACGACAGGAAGATGAAACCGATCTTCGTCCGCCGAGCCACGGAGCGCTCGGCCTCACCCATGGTGTGCAGTGGTCCGCCGTCGAGCGAGACCGACCCGGACGTCGAGTCGTCGAGCCCACCGAGCAGGTTCAGCAGTAGCGGGGCTGCAACCTGGACGACGGTGACTATACGGTGTCGCAGGTGTCGGGGTCGACGAGAATCACCTGGGATTCGTTCCCGACGGTCAGGTACAGCGCCTCCACCACCCGTGTGGCCGACGCGTCGCTGCCGTTGTCGGCGGCCGGGATCTCGATCGGCAGGTAGCCGATCACCTCGGCGCCGGCGGGCAGTTCCGCCCGGACGGCGCACATGGCCGCCTCGGGATCGCGCCACGGGAGATCGAGTTCGGCCAGCAGCTCGTCACTGGTCGGGATGCGTGCGTAGCTGGCAACCGGCTCGTCGCCGAAGAAGCCCTCCTCGGCGAGCTCACGAATGGTCGGCTCGGAGGCAGCGGAGTCGGCGGGATCGGCTGCCTCGTCCGACGAACCATCCGCGGCGTCTTCGACGCTGAACTCCTCCTCGGCATCGGCGGCCATGGCCTCGCTGGCGATATCGGCCGACGCCTCGGCCCCGTCGTCGGCGTTCGCCACGTCGGCTGCGGTATCGTCGCCCGCCGGGGCCAGTTGCGCCTCCGCCGACTCGGTTGCCGCGGTGTCGGCGGCCGGAACATCTCCGGCGAACTCGCCGTCGTCACCGCCACCGTTGACCTGGCCGATGAGGAACACGGCGCCGGCGGCGAACACGAGCACTCCAGCCACGGCGGAGAGCCAGCGCATCCGCCCCGCGGCCTCGGCCCGGCGCTGTTCCCGCTCCGCCCGGCGGGAGCGCAGATCGATGACCGGTTCGGCGATCTCGGTGGCCTCGGCGTCCTCGCCGGCCTCGGCCCCCTCGCCCGCCTCGGCATCCTCGCCCGCCTCGGGCAGGACGCTGGTCGGATCGACCGCCATCACCGTGGTTCGCCGATCGGTCACGTCGAACGCGGCCAGCGCCGCGGCGAGCTGATCCTCCTTCAACCCCATCGACGGCCCCGGCACGGGAGCCCGTACGGCCGACTGAGCCGCCCTCAGCTCCTCGACTCGGGCGAGCAGTGCCGGGTCGCGCTCGATCATCGCCACCTCCTCGGGGGTGGCCTCTCCATCCAGGTATCCGGATGCAAGGAGATCGAGTTCTTCGTCGGTCATGGCTTACGGTGTTTCAGGGCCTTCGTTGGTTCTTACGGTTTCGAGTCTTCTGTATGACGACGGGGAGGCGGCGCTGGTTCCCGCCAGCTGTCGAAAAAGTCATTCCAAATTGGATAATCCGGCGCCCGAGGAGTCAGACTGGGTCAAAATGCCCGCCAGATGGCGGCGACCGCGGGCGATGCGGGACCGCACCGTGCCGGGCGGGATGTCGAGCGATTGGGCGATCTCGGCGTAGTCGAGCCCGCCAACGTCGCGCAGCACCACGGGAACCCGGAACTCCTCCGGGAGTTGCCGCAGGGCTGCGTCGAGGCGGTGGTTCTCGGTGAGGCGTTCCTCGAACGACGGATCATCGCCGGGG
>JAOUGG010000864.1 GCA_029857855.1 Acidimicrobiia bacterium
CCGTCGAGACCAACGAGAGCGCGGAGCCCGAGGAGTCGGCCCCGACCGGGAACGCCGCCACCACGGCGCTCGGCGACGACGGGACCGAACGGGAGGCCGGGGCCTGGGCCACGGTTCGACGCGGTATCGGCCTGTCCCCCGAACTGAGGGTCGGGCTCGGTGTCACGTTGATCCTTGCGCTGATCGCCACCGCTGGACGCCTCGTCGTGCCGATCGCGGTGCAGCAGGTCATCGACCGGGGCATCCTGTCCGGTGTCGAACCCGGAGTCACTTCAGAAGGCCCGATCAACGTCGACCTGCGGTTCGTTGGCTGGATGGTCGGTCTGGCCGTGGTGGCGGTCATCGTCACCGCGCTCGTCACGTCGTGGATGCACATGCGGCTGGCCCGGGTCTCGGAGTCGGCCCTGTCGCATCTGCGGATCCGGGCGTTCCGCCACATCCACGACCTGTCGATGCTCCACCAGGCCTCCGAGCAGCGGGGATCGCTGGTCTCCCGGGTCACATCCGACATCGACCAGATCAGCCGCTTCCTCCAGTGGGGCGGGCTGCAACTGCTCACCAACTCCGGGCAGGCCATCCTGTCGATCGCCGTGATGCTGTTCTATTCGGTGCCGCTCGGGTTGGTCGTGCTGGTCACGCTGCCCATCATCGTCGGCACGATCCGCTGGTTCCAGATCCGCCTCGACAGCGCCTTCGGGATCGTGCGCAAGAAGGTCGGTCGGATGCTGGCGGTGCTGGCCGAGGCCGTCGTGGCCGCGCCGGTCATCCGGGCCTACGGCATCGAGGAGCGGACTCGCACCCGTCTGGCCGATGCGATCGAGGACCATCGGGTGGCGGCGGTGAAGGCCGGTTGGCTGTCGGCCAGTTTCTCGGGTGCCGGTGAGATGCTCTCCGCGCTGGTGGTGGCGGTGACGCTGGTGGTGGGCGCATCGATGGCGGTGGCCGGTTCGGTGTCAATCGGCACGGTCGTCGCCTTCATGTTCCTCGTCCAGCTCTTCATCCAGCCGGTTCAGTTCCTGGGCGAGGCGGTCAACGAGGCCCAGGTGGCGGTGGCCGGCTGGCGTCGGGTGCTCGACGTCATGGACATCCCGCCCGACGTGGCCGACCCCGGCGACAAGGGCCGGCCGCTCCCCGCCGGAACGCTCGGCATCGTGTTCGACGATGTGGCCTTCCGCTACCCGCACAAGGGGGAGACGGCGGCCACCGCCTCCGGGCATCTCGCGGTGCGTGACGTGTCGCTCGAGATCGTACCGCAGACCAACGTGGCGGTGGTGGGCGAAACCGGGTCGGGCAAGACCACGTTCGCCAAACTGCTGTGCCGGTTGATGGACCCGACGTCGGGCCAGGTCCGCATCGGGGGCATCGATGTCCGCACCGTCGAGTTCCGCTCGCTGCGGGACCGGGTGGTCATGGTCCCCCAGGAGGGATCGTTGTTCCGGGGCACGATCGCCGACAACATCCTCATGGGCCAACCCGATGCCACCGACGCCGAGATCCGGGCCGTGTTCATCGAGCTCGGTCTCGACGAGTGGCTCGACGAACTGGAGCGCGGTATCCACACCCAGGTGGGGGAGCGGGGCGGGTCGCTGTCGATCGGGGAGCGCCAGCTCGTCACCCTGGTGCGGGCCGCCATCGCCGACCCCGATCTGCTGGTGCTCGACGAGGCGACGTCGTCGGTCGACCCGGCCACCGAGGTCCGCATCAGCCGGGCGCTCGGGAAACTCACCGAGTCCCGGACGGTGGTCACGATCGCCCACCGTATGTCGACGGCCGAGGCCGCCGACCGGGTGCTGGTGTTCGACAACGGTCTGGTGGTGGAGGACGGCACGCACGCCGAACTGGTGGCCGGCAACGGTGTCTACGCCGGCTTGTACGAGGCCTGGCAACGCGGCACCACCGCCTGACCTTCTCGACGAGGACCCCCCTCCCCGGAATTGGCAGATTTTGAGCGCGACGCCCGCGCGCAAAATCTGCCAGATCCGGATTGGGAGGTGGGGAGGGGCTAGCGGCGGAGGACGGCGAGCACGTTACCGCCGGGGAACAGCCGGGCCAGGAACGTGGCCTCATAGACATCCTGGATGAGTCGCGACCGGTTGATGATCGGTTCGGCCAGGCGGTGCCACAGCAGCCAGCGGCCCGGCCCGTCGCCGTCGTTCATCTGGAGCGTCACGTCTTCGATGGCGGAGAAGGCGAAGTCGAAATAGTAGGAGCGATCGCCTCCGGCCACAAACATGTCGAGCGTCCGGAGCGAGAAGCCCCGACGATGGGTCGGGTCGATCCACAGGTTGCGTGAGGTGAAGTGGACGGTGGAGACGATGAGGCGCCC
>JAOUGG010000866.1 GCA_029857855.1 Acidimicrobiia bacterium
CCGACACGCCGACGGTGGCCAAGCTCCGGGCGGCCAAGGCTCTCAACGACCTGTACTCGTCGATCCCGTCGCAGCTGATGGCGCTCGAGATCATGGAGAACCTCGACGAACTGACCAACGCCCGTCGGGTCATGCTGATGGAGCGATCGAACACCCTCATCGATGCTGTTGATCGCCTGCTTCCGGAGTGGGAGTACCGACGCCCCCAGGGTGGTGTGTGGCTGTGGGTCAAGCTGCCCGGCGGTCGGGCGGGGGCGTTCGCCCGAACCGCCCGCTCCCACGGCGTGTCCGTCGCCACCAGCGCCGAATTCGCCGCTCACACCGACCCGGACGAGCACATCCGGCTCCCGTTCACCCAGACTCCCGAGGTTCTGGTGGCTGCCGTCGATCGACTGGCCCGGGCCTGGGAGGTCTTCGGGGCCGACGGATCGTCGACCTACGCCCAGCCGTCCCCCTCGATCATCTGAAGCGGCGCTCGGCGCCGCAGTCGAAAAAAGTTCGCAATAGGTACAACGAACTACTGAATTCCCCGAGCCGCCGGTCGATCAAGTCCTCATGAGACCAATTCGTATCGGGTGGGTAGGACGTGTTTGGAGTGCGAGGACTTCGGCTCCGAACCCGACAACGACGCGGCAACGGGCCAGGACCGCGGCCATCGGACTGGCCGTGACCTTGGTCGCCGGGACCCTGGCGACCGTCGTCACCGTGGCGGCCACCGCGAACCCGGCGGCGGCCCATGCGGGCTATCCGCGGGTCGAGATCGTCGGCGGTGGCTGGGGCCATCGCCGCGGCATGGGTCAGTACGGCGCACTGGGATATGCCCGCGACCACGGTTGGACGTCGCGCCAGATCCTCGATCACTTCTACGGTGGCACGACGCAGGGGCCGGCCCCGACCATCGACAACCTCGATCCCGACCGTCTGCGGGTTCAGCTGGCCGGGATGAACAACAGGAACACGGCGGTCACGCTGGCCAAGGGGCGAATGGTCGTTGTCGACGCCTCGGGTAACCGGCGGCGAACCGTGTCGGAACCGGCGATGCGTCTCGTGCCCACCAGCAACGGCTTCCAAATCCAGACCGCCGGCAGCTGCAGTGGCCCGTGGACGACGTTCGCCACCGTCGACAACGTGAGCGCGGCGGGGATCCGAGTGGAACTCGATCCCAACGACCCATCCGACGACGACGAGGTGATCGGCCGCGACTCCTTCACCCTGCTCGGTGTCTGCGGCCCGTCCGGTCGAACCTGGTACGACGGCGAGATTTGGTCGCATCGGACCGCCTACGGACAGCGCACCGTGAACGTGGTCACCATCGAGCAGTACCTGCGGGGTGTGGTTCCCAACGAGATGCCGGCCAGTTGGGCATCCGCCGCCCTCGAAGCGCAGGCGGTGGCCGCCCGGTCCTACGCACTGGCCGGCGACGGGCGCTGGGGTTCCCACGCCGACACCTGTGACAACACCTACTGTCAGGTCTACGACGGACGGGTGACGACCCGGGGCGGAACCCGTGTCGCCACCCACTCCCGCACCGACGCCGCCATAGCGGCCACCGCCGGGCAGGTGCGCTTGACGTCGTCCGGGCGGATCGCCCGCACCGAGTTCTCCTCCAGCACCGGCGGTCACACCACCGGGCCGAGTTTCACCCCGGTCGAGGACTTGGGCGACGCCACGAACGCCAACCCCAACTCGTCGTGGTCGGTCACGGTCGGGCTGAGCGGCCTCGCATCGCGCTACGGCCTTGGACCGGTGCGGTCGATCGAGGTGACCGAACGTGACGGCCACGGACGTTTCGGTGGTGGGGCCACCAAGGTCACGATCGTGTTCCGCGACGGAACCCGGACCATGTCCGGCAACGCCGTGCGCATTTACTTCGGGCTCAGGTCGGATCTGTTCGATTTCGGCGACATCCAGTTCGAACCGGGCGGCGAACCCCCGGCCGAGGATCCGTCACCGGGTCCGGCGGACTTCGAACCGATCGTCGAGGCGATGTACCAGCGTCTCGCCGGAACCTCCCCGACCGATACCGAACTCGACCGGTGGGCCACGAAGCTGGCCGACGGGGAGACCTCCGGTCGTCGGGCTCTGGCCGCAGCTTTGATCCGCGGCGAGTACTTCAGCGGCAAGCTGGTCGACGACCTCTATCGAACGACCTTCGGGCGTCGCCCCGATGATCGGGGCCGCCAACACTGGATCGACCGGCTCACCACGACGGGCTCGAGTCAGGTCACATACCAGCAGATCGGCGCCTGGTTCTTCGGCTCGGCCGAGTACTACCGGAGGGCCGGCAACACCGACGAGGCGTTCATCGATCAGCTCTATG
>JAOUGG010000103.1 GCA_029857855.1 Acidimicrobiia bacterium
GTCCGGGCGATCACCGAACTCGACGCCGAGGACGGATCAGTCGACGGCCGGCGCAGGCGAGGGCCCCAGCCCTGTTCCTGTGGGGCGATGGTCAACCACCGGCTCAAAGCCTGTCAGTTCTGCGGCGAGCCGGCTCCCGTCCAATCCGTGTTCGGCGCGATCTGATCGGTCCGTCGGCCGGCACCGGCGAGCCGCACGACCTGGATCTACTGTTGGTCGGGTGACGAACGAAACCGACCCCACCACTGAGGCACCCGACGTCGTTGTCGTCGGCAGCCTGAACGTCGACTACACCACGGTCGTGCGGTCGATCCCCCGGCCGGGCGAGACCGTGCTCGGTGACGACGTGCGAACCTTCATGGGCGGCAAGGGCTTGAATCAAGCAGTCGCCGCAGCGCGGGCCGGTGCCTCGGTGTCGATGATCGGCAGGGTCGGCAACGACGATGGGGGCAACCGGCTACGGACACGGCTCCGATCCGAAACGGTTGACGAAACCTGGATCGGCGTCGACGAGCGCTCCCCGTCGGGCGCCGCATTCATCACGGTCGACGACAACTCGGAGAACGCGATCGTGGTCAGCCCTGGGGCCAACGCCACGGTCGGGGTCCAACACATCGAGGCCGCAGCGGCGGTCATCGCTCGAGCCCGTGTGGTTCTCGTTCAGTTCGAGATACCGATGGCCGCCGTGACGGCCGCCGTCGAACTCGCCGGCGGAACGATCATCATCAACCCGGCACCGGCGCAGCCGATACCCGATCCGATGCTGAAACGGGCCGACATCGTGATCCCCAACCGCAGTGAGCTGGCGACGATCGCCGGGGCCGCGATCCCACAAACCGAGGCGGAGGTCACGGCGCTGGCGTCGGCGATGACGGCGGGGTGGGGTGACGAGGCCACCGGCCGCCGGATCGTCGTCACCCTCGGGTCCGACGGGGTGCTGCTCGTGGATTCGACCGGTCACCGCCGGTTCACCGCCCGGGCCGTCGAGGCGGTCGACACGACCGGTGCCGGCGACTGTTTCTGCGGATCGTTGGCGGCTCGGCTAGCACTCGGCGACGCCCTGGATGACGCCATTCCGTGGGCCATGACCGCAGCCGCCATCTCGGTCACCCGGCCAGGAGCCTCCGATTCCATGCCGTCGGCCGACGAGGTGGCCGAACTCCTCGAGCAGCAGTAGAGGCCCGCCGACACGGCGTTGGCCCTGGTCATCCGGGCGGCGAGGCGGTTGCGCGAGTTACTGAACCTGCCTTCCCGCCGCTCGCTCCCCCCCAAACTTTGTGACGACGACGACCCAGCAACCCCATCTTTGGGAGGTCTACGACCCCCCGAGGGGATCGTGGCGGTCACAAAGTTCCGCATGGTGAGCCGGCAACGTCGCCTGAGTCGGCCGGCGGCCGGACGCCGTTGGCCTCGTGACTTGCCGCCCGGTTCCGGTGCGGTCAAACTCATGGAGTGACCGATCGCAACGAAACCCCCCAATCACCCGAGGACGTCGCCGCCGTGGTGGCCGCGCTGGTCGGGTCGGGGTGGCAGTGGTGGTGGTCGGTCGTCAACGAACTCCAGCATCTGCCCGAGATGTTGCGGCAGATGCGGGAGGGAGCCGAGAGCTTCGAGCAGGTCGCCCGGCAGCTGGCCAACAGCACGGCGATGTTCGAGGAGATCGTCGAGGTCTACGGCAAGACCATGCTCGACGCGGCGGAGCGGAACGCGGCGATGACAGATGCGATGCGGCAGCGGCTGGAAAGCCTCGCTGCACTCAACACGCCCGATGCCGTGGCCGAGACCGTGGGTGAACTGCAGAAGGTCTTCGGCACGCTGGCCCAACTCAATCCGTTGTGGCCGGCCCGGCTCGGTCTTCGCCCCGACGACGACACCGGCGACAACGACTGAGATCGAGACGGCGTCCCGATGCGACGAGCACGACAGGTCGAACTGTTGCAGCGGGTGGCCTCGGCCCGGCCCACGATGAAGGGCCTCCACGGCCCTTCCAGTGCTGTTCACCCTGCGTCGGAGTACACCGACCGGCAACGCTTCGACGACGAGATGCGGGTGTTGTTCCGGGAGGGCGCCTCGTTCTTCGCCATGAGCTGTGAGCTGAGCGAGCCGGGATCGTACCGGGCAGGCATGATCGGCGGGGTGCCGATCCTCGTCGTCCGGCAGCCCGACGGTTCGCTGCGGGCCATGGTCAACGCCTGTCGGCACCGGGGAGCCTCGCTGAAAGAAGACAACGGCACCGGCGTCGATCTGAACGCCATCCAATGCAACTACCACCTGTGGACCTACGACCTCGACGGCACCCTGCGGTCACGACCGGGATCGGCCGGCGCCTTCGACGATGTCGACCTCAACTGCGACCTCCACCAGCGGCCGGTGGCCGAGCGGTACGGCATGATCTTCGTCCGAGCGGCGGGCGACGAGCCGATCGACGTCGACGCAACCCTGTCCGGGGCCGAGGACGACCTCGGCGCCTTCGGGCTCGGCGACTTCGTCCACATCGAGACCCGCACCATCACTCGGGACATGAACTGGAAGCTCCTGCTCGACACCTTCACCGAGTCGTACCACATCCGTGGCCTGCACCGCGAGACGCTGGCGCCGGTGTTCGACTCGAACTGCATCATCCACGACGAGTTCGGCCCAAACGTGCTCGCCGTCGGTTTCCGCTCCGACATCACCGACGAACTCACCAAGCCGGTCGACGAATGGTCGCTCCTCCCCTACGGGACCATCCAGTACTTTCTCGTGCCCAACGCGCTGCTCG
This sequence comes from Acidimicrobiia bacterium, assembly GCA_029857855.1. Taxonomy (GTDB): domain Bacteria; phylum Actinomycetota; class Acidimicrobiia; order Acidimicrobiales; family SZUA-35; genus JAHELU01. The sequence continues at coordinate 2,762 of JAOUGG010000103.1, forward strand.
TGTACCAGATCGACCACGTCGAGCTGTGGCGGCTCCAACCCGAGGCCGTCGACCGGACGAGCGCCACCGTGTCGGTGTTCGCACCGGAACACCCTCGCTCGGAACGGTCGTGGAACTACTTCGTCAAGAACCTCGACCTGCTGCTGCAGGTCACCGGCGGCGAAGACTTCCCGGTGATGGAACGAATCCAACGCAATCTGGAGTCGGGCGCGCTGCCGGAGGTGGTCTACGGCCGCAACGAGGCGCCGCTCATCCACCTCCATCGATCCATCAACGAAGCGATGGCCGCAGGCGGATGCGGCCCCGACAGCTAGGCGAGGACCGGGTCGATGGCTTCTCCCGCGGAAACGGTCGAACAGACCTTCAAACCCATCCAGCAGTTCGTGCGGGGCTGGATGCTGACGGCCGAGACCGAAGCGTACGGAAGGGAACTCGGCCTCCGGGATCTCGACCAGTTCTGGATCGTCGGGCGGGCCGGGGTGCTCGGTTCTTGTCCGGCCGAGGTGGCGGCCGGCGCGCTGGCGTTCCACGGTCCCGACAAGGTGGCCGAAGCCTGGAACAACCTGCCCGACGGACTCGACCACGCTGCCGTGGCCAGGCACTATCTCGGTCGCTGCCTGGCCTGGGGCGACGAGGTCGTCGGCGACTTCGACGCCCACGACATGACCCGGCTCGACGAACTCGGCCGTCGCATCGTCGACGCCGCGCCGAACAACATCGGGCCGGTGTTCGTCGGCTGGCGGGCCATGCCGATCCCCGACGGCCATGGTGCCCGGGTGGCGTTGACCCTGCACGTGATCCGGGAGCTCCGGGCGGCCGCCCACTCGTGCGCCATCGTCGCCCACGGGCTCACCCCGGTCGAGGCGATCCTGGCCTCCACCAACGCCCCACCCCGAACCGGTCCCGGCTACGCGGAGTTCATGGGCTTCACCGGCCCGTTTTGCGATCCTGATGAGGTACGTGAGCAGCGGCAGGCGGCCGAGGTGACGACGGCGGCGATCATGGCCGGCTACTACGGCGTGCTGTCGGGCGGGGAGCTGGACGAGTTCGGCGACCTCGTCGAATCGACCCGCAACGCCATCGACATGTAGTCACGCCTCCCGGGCGGCCTTCCAGGCCTCGAAGTCGGCCCGCCGCTCCTCCGACAGCGGGAAGATGCCATGCGTCGATTCGCCTGCCTGGACGAGCTCGGCGGCGAACGCCTCCCGCTCCTCCTGGGCGACGCAGTCGCGGGTAACCTCCCCGACCAGAGCGTGCGGGATGACCACCGCGCCCTCGGCGTCGCCGACCACGACATCACCCGGCTCCACATAGACCCCGGCACAGGTGATGGGCTCGTCGCAGCTGTACGGCATGTGGTGGCGGCGCCACGTCGACCCGTGGGACGACTGGTGGTAGACCGGTTTGCCGAGCGCCGCGATCCCTGCGGTGTCGCGCAGCGCCCCATCGGTGATGATGCCGACCGCACCCCGGTGGTAGGCCCGGGCGGCGTAGATGTCGCCGACCGTTCCGGCATCGGGCACCTCACGGGCCTCCATGATGAGGACGTCGCCGAAGTCGATCGTCTCCGACGCCTGACGCTGGGCGCCGAGGCGAGGACCGCCGGCATTCAGCACGTCCTCTCGCACGGCCACGTACCGCAGCGTTCGGGCCCGACCGACCATGCGCTGATCCGGGAGCAGGGGCTTGAGGCCCGACAGGAACGTGCTGCGGATACCCCGGCGGAAGAGCTGGGCGGTGATGGTGGCGGTGCCGACCGACGACAGCAACTCCCGCAGCTCGTCGGTGAGGACATCGGGGATGGCGCTCGGGTCGGTTGCGTGCTGAGACATGGTGTACGTCTTTCTAGGGACCTTCTAGGGTGTGACAGCCTCGAGCCAGCGCTCGACGAGTGCCTCGTTGGCGGGGAGCGGTGATGCCGCATCCGGGTCGGACGGAGGCAGTTTCAGCACCGCCTTGAGGTGCGTGACGCCTCGGGCCCGGAAGGCCTCGGCGGTGGTCCGCCACTGGTCGGGGCCGCCGTCGGGGGCGATGTCGTCGAGGGCTTCGATCCCGAGGGCCGACGGGTCGCGGCCGGCCTCGGCGGCGTAGCCGTGGATGCGGCCGAGCACGTCGTCGAACTCGTCGTCGGGTGGCATCTGGGGCATCCAGCCGTCGGCCCGGCGGCCGATCCGCTCGATGACCCGCTCGACGGTGCCGCCCTTGTAGGAGCCCATCCAGATCGGTATGGGACGCTGGATCGGCATCGGGTTGAGGCCGATGCGATCGAAGGCGTGCCACTGCCCGTGGAAGGTGAACTCCTCGTTGGACCACAGACCACGGACCACGTCGAGTTGTTCCTCGAGGCGCCGGCCACGGTTGGTGAAGTTCTCGTTCAGCGCCTGGTACTCGACCCGGTTCCGGCCGATGCCGACGCCGAGGCGGAGCCGCCCATCGCACAATCGGTCGAGCAGGGCCGACTGCTTGGCGAACAGCACCGTCTGGCGTTGGGGGAGGATCACGATGCTGGTGGCCAGTTCGAGGTTCCGGGTCGCCCCGGCGACGAAGCCGAACAGCACGAACGGCTCGTGGTACGGACGGTCGATGCGATGCACCGTCGCCTCCCCCAGCACATCAGGATGGGCGCCGACGACGTGCTCGGGGACGGTCACGAACTCGATGCCGAGGTCCTCGATCGCCTGGAGGTAGTCACGCAGGGCCGAGCGGTCGGAGCCCGTGACGGCGTAATCGAGCATCACCCCGAGCTTCATGGCGAAAGACCTTCGCCCATTGGGTCGGCGGCGGCGTCGGCGGTTTCGTCGGCGGTGCCGTCGGCTGCGTCGCCTGCGATCCAGGCCAGGAACGTCATCTGCACGAACATCCCGTCGGGCAGATCGGCGGTCCGGGTGTGACGGGCCGGCATGTGGGCAGGGTCGGGGTAGATGCGCAGCCAGGCCTCCTCGACGGCACCACGATGCGCCCGATCGGCAACCACGAAATCGAACTTCACGATGTCGGACCAGGTGGCCCCGGCGGCGTCGAGGATGCGGCCGCCGAAAACGAAGAGGTTGTTCAGCTGGGCCTCGACGGTGTCGGGCAGGTCACGGGTTTCGTCGTTGCGTCCGATGATCACGCTCGTCGCCAACAACGGACCGACCCGGCTGGCGGCCGGGATCGACGTGTTGTGGGCGAACCCCTCGATCTCGATTGACTGCTGCATCCGGGTCATCCTAGTTTTCGTTTGCGATCAACCGCAGGGAGCCGCGACATGAAAGCCGAGTATCGCAACGAGACGCTACAGGCCATCGCCGAGGGTGTGCGAGCCGCTTGCAGCCGTTTCGACGACACCTACTGGGCCGCCTGCGACAGCGAGCACCGCTTCCCCCACGAGTTCTACGACGAGATGGCCAAAGGAGGCTGGATCGGTGTCGCCATGCCCGAGCAGTACGGGGGCGGCGGCCAGGGCATCGCCGAGGCGGCGGTGCTCATGCGGGAGATCGCGGCCAGCGGGGCGGCCATGAACGGCTGCTCGGCCCTGCACCTGACCGTCTTCGGATTGAACCCGGTGGTGGTCTTCGGCTCCGACCGACTCAAGGAGGCGTTCCTCCCCCGGGCCGCCGTCGGCGATCTCCATGTGGCGTTCGGGGTGACCGAGCCCGACGCCGGCACCGACACCAGTCGCATCACCACCCGGGCCGAACGCGACGGCGACAACTGGCGGATCACCGGCCGCAAGATCTGGACGACGAAAGCCCTCGAATCCGAGGTGGTGCTACTGCTGGCCCGTACCGATCCCGACACGGCCGGAACACTGCGGGGCATGAGTCTGTTCCTCGCCGATCTCGACCCTGAGTTCGTCGACATCCAACCGATCCCGAAGCTCGGCCGCAACGCCGTGGCCTCCTGCGAGGTGGCCTACGACGGCCTCCCGGTCGAGGGCTGGCGGCTGGTGGGGAATGAGGGCGATGGGTTCCGTCATCTGCTCCACGGTCTGAATCCGGAGCGGGTGCTGGTGGCCGCCGAGGCGATCGGCATCGGCGACGTCGCCTTGTCGAAGGCGGCGGCCTACGCCACCGAGCGCCAAGTCTTCGACCGACCGATCGGCTCGAACCAGGCGATCAGTCACCCGCTGGCCCAGGCCCACGTGCAGCTCCACGCGGCGTGGCTGGCCATCATGGACGCGGCCGAGCGCTACGACGCCGGTGAGCCCTGCGGCGAGCAGGCCAACGCGGCCAAGTGGCTGGCGGCCGAGGCCGGCTTCTTCGCCGCCGACCGGGCGATCCAAACGCTCGGCGGGATGGGCTATGCGTCGGAGTACCACGTCGAGCGGTACTGGCGGGAGGCAAGACTGATGCGCCTGGCTCCGGTCAGCCAGGAGATGGCGTTGAACTACATCGCCCAGTCGGTCCTTGGCCTGCCCCGCAGCTACTGACCACTCCCAAGATTTGTAGCAAAAGGCGAGGCGAGACCTCGCCTTTTGCTACAAGAGTTCAGTCGGATGGGGTCGGGCTGTTCGTAGCGGATGTGCCGCCAGGCGTCGGCGTCGACGTCGGAATCGGTTGGGGCCATGGGACCCAGCATCGCGCAGATCCCCCGGGAACTCTCGTAGCAGGAGGCGAGGTCTGGCCTCGCGTTCTGCTACAAATCTTCTGAGAACTGGTCGCAAACGTTGGAGTTTTTCATGTCACAAGATCTCGGATTCGATGGCAAGGTCGCCGTTATCAC
>JAOUGG010000867.1 GCA_029857855.1 Acidimicrobiia bacterium
ACAGGCGAGCTGTGGCTCGACCGCCATCTCTTCACCGCCACCTCGTATCCCGCCGACTACGGATTCGTGCCCCACACCCTGGCCGAGGACGGCGACCCACTCGACATCCTGGTGCTGTCGAACGAGCCGGCCGTGCCCGGCTGCCACGTTCGGGCACGCCCCGTCGGCGTGTTCTGGATGGTCGACGAGGCGGGCCCCGACGCCAAAATTCTGGCGGTGCCCGCCACCGATCCCCGCTGGGAGTACGTCGGCGACCTCTCCGACGCCTCGTCCCATCTGATCGCCGAGATCGGCCACTTCTTCGAGATCTACAAGGACCTGGAGCCGCACAAGAGCACCGACGTCCGCAACTGGGGTGGTCGCGAATCGGCCTGGACCGAGATCCGGGCGGCCCAAGCCCGCTACGGGGACGGCTGACCGGGGCGAGTCAGACGAGCGGCCACGGCCATCGTCGACCGCCCGTCTCGTCGTCGGGATAGCAGCCGGCTTCGAGGAGGGCCTCCGCCCGGGCCACTACCGCGTCGAGCTCGAATCGGTCGAGCAGCGAGCACACGTCGGCAGGCACGCCCTCGTCGAGCAGCTTCCGGAGGCCGGCCACGACGGGATCGGGCAGTGGCTCACCGACGTAATCCCACAGGACCGTGCGCAGCTTGAACTGGGCATGGAACGACAGGCCGTGGTCGATGCCGTAGACCCGGCCGTCGGATCCCAGGAGGCAGTGGCCCGACTTCCGATCGGTGTTGTTGGCCACGATGTCGAGGGCGCAGATCGTCATGAGGTCGTCGGTTCCGATCCCCTCCTCGTGCAGCGAGAAGTAGTGGTGACGGAAATCGGCGTTGACGAACGCCTGCACCGAACCTTCGCCGAACGGTCCATCGGCGATCGTCGTCGGCGGGACGACATGCCATCCGAGGTGGTCGGCCAGGCGATACATGGCCGCCTCGCGTTTGTAGAGGCCGCCGGGAAAATCCCACAGTGGCCGTTCGCCGGAGCCAGGCTTGTAGATGGCCCGGTGGCGGCGGCCGCCGGGTTGCTCGTCGTGGACGACGACCAGAAGCGTGGCGTTGGAGCTGTCGGCCATGCGGCCCTCGATCTCGAACTCCCCGGTTTGGAACAGGTCGATGAGGTCGTCGGGGCCGTACGAGAACGCCGGTCCCGGAGGGGGTGTCGGATCGATGTCGTCCGACAGGTCATCGGGGGACGGATCGTCTCCGGTTCCCGGGTCCATCAGACGCGACGGGGAGTCAGTTCAGCCGAGGGCAGGCATGGCCCTCGGGGTCGAGTGGTTGACCGCACAGGGAACACGGCGGCCGGCCGGCGGCCATCAACTCTTCGGAGGAGACGATGAAGGTGGCCGCCAGGTCGACCGAGACATGGGCTCGGACCTGCGAGCCGGCCGTCTCCTCGAACCCGAAGTGCTCCTGCAGTTCGATCTCGAACTCGTCGTCGCCGTCGGGGTCCGGGATCAGCTCGTCGATCACGAGCACCACCTTGGACTCCGCCTCGTCGACACCGACGGCGATCTGACCGACCACCCAGTCGGCTTCGGTCGGGGGGTTGAACTCGTTGGAGCCGGGTTGACGGGTGGGGGAGGGGAGGTCCTCGAGCACCGTGCGGAGAAACTGCGCCAGGGCCCGAACCTGCTGCTTCTCCAGCTTTACGGTCACGGTGTCGACCTCGTCGCCGATCTGGAGGAAGAAGATCCGCTGGCCGGGCTCCCCGACGGTGCCGGGGATGAATCGTGTGGTGTTGCGGAATTCGAGAGAGTCGGCCATGGTCTTCTGTGTCGGCTCCCTAGCTCGGCACCAGGGTCTTGAGGTCGGTGCCCATCGAGTTGACCGACAGCACCGTGGGACCGCCCTGGCCGTAGACGACGGCCGAGATCGAACACGGTCCGACGACGATTCGCTGGAAGAGGTCGAGGTGCGTGCCCATGGCGTCGGCGACGGCGGCCTTGATCGGGTCGGCGTGGGAGACGACCACGATGCTCTCCCCCGGGTGGCGGGCCACGAGGGACTGAATGGTGCCGCAGATCCGCTGCTGCATCTCGGAGAACGATTCGCCGCCGGGGAACCGGAACCCGCTCGGGTACTTCTGGACCTGCTGCCACTCGGGGAGTTTGTTCAGCTCGGAGAGTTTGCGACCCGTCCATGAGCCGAAGTCGGCTTCGAGCAGGCCCTTGTTCGAACGCACTCGCTGCCCGAGCGCCGAGGCGATGGGTGCCGCCGTCTCCTGGGTGCGCTCCATCGGGGACGCGTAGACGGCCGTGACCCGGCTCTTGGGCCGGCGTTTGTGGTGGGATTTGCCCCGGAACGCGA
>JAOUGG010000104.1 GCA_029857855.1 Acidimicrobiia bacterium
GACGGGCTCGGTTCGGTGGGCGGGGTCAGTTGGAGCGGCTCGATGAAGTCCGATCGGGCCAGGGCGTCGAGGGCCTTGCCGTACGACGGCCACTGCCGAACGTCGATGTCGAGGTTGTCGAACGCGGCCCGGGCGGAATCGAAGTGTTCGAGATTGTCGACGAGGCGAACCAGCTCGGGGGAGCGGAGGAAGTTCAGTTTCCGGTTGCCGTAGTGGTAAGCCAGCGCACCGAACGGTTCCGGTCGCAGCGCCACCCGCCGGTGAAGCCGCCATCGCCCGGTTGTGGGGTCGCTGGGCTGCGGGTCAGTAGACACCGCACATGCCGTCGATGGAGATCTCCTCCACAAGCAGATCTTCTACAACGAGCTCCTGATCGGCAGATTCGACCGGCGTGTCGTCGGGTTCGGAAAGGTGCTGGTCGACGGCGGGTGACGGGGAGACTGGTTCAGACACGAGGCGACGTCCTTGAGCCGGGATCCGGATCCTGCTGACCCGGATCAATGGCGATCATCGTAGCCGGTGCCGTCGAGCCGGTGGGAGCCGGGGATCCGATCGGCCGTCAGCGGAGGTCGAAACAGACCTTGATGGAACCTCGGGGTCCGGCCTGCGCCGCCTGCTCCAGCGCCTCGGTGTAGCGGTCGAGATCAAAGCGGTCGGTCACCATCCGACCGAGGTCGGCGGCCTCGACCAGCTCGGTGGCCATGTCGAACGTCCGGCGGCGGGTGCCATCGGCCAGCTCCTCGGTGCCGTAGGTGTAGGCGCCTACCAGCTCGGTTTCCCGGTGCCACAATGCCGTGAGGTCGATCGAAACCTTGCCCGGCATCCCGACCAGTACGACCCGGCCACGGGGCCGGGCGGTGCCGATGGCGGCATCGACGGTGGCCGCGGTGCCGACCGCGTCGATCAGGACGTCGGCGCCGCCGGAGAGGTCGTCGCCGATCATGAAGCTCCCCGACGCCCGTCGAACCGCCCGTTGCAGTTCACGGGGATCAACCACGAGGTCCGCCCCAAGGTCGCGGGCCATGGCCTTCTGCTCGGGATATTTGGCTCCGACGATCACGGTGCCGGGGCGGGTGAAGTGGCGGACGGCGGCCAGGGTGGTCAGCCCCATCGTCCCGGCGCCGATGATGGCCACGATCGCGCCGTCGGTGACACCGGCTTTGACGGCGGCGTGGACGCCGACGGCCGTCGGTTCGATCATGACGGCCGCTTCGTCGCTCAGGTGATCCGGAACCCGGTGGAGCTGCGACTCATGGGCAACGAATTCGCTCGACCAGCCACCGCCGGTCGATGCGCAGTAGCCGGTCTGGATTCCCGGTTCGAGATCGCCGCTGACCAGATGGCGGTAGTCGGTGCCGTCGCCCGGAGCGGCGCCGGCGAATGGGGCGTCGAAGCCCCGAGCCTGGTGGCCGAGTACCGGCTCGACGACGACGCGGGAGCCGTCTTCGACGCGGCCGACGACCTCGTGACCGGGCACGAACGGGAACGAAACCCAGGGCTCGAAGTAGCGGGACGACTTTCCGTCGACCGTGGCCAGGTCGGAGCCACAGATGCCGCTCAACAGGGTGGTCACCCGCTGCCAGCCCTCGGCGGGCAGGTCGAACGGCTCCCGCTCGATCAGATGGAGCGGACCGGTTCCGGCTCCGCTGCCCGGCCGCAGGCGCGACGACAGTGCCGCCGCCGCGAAACGGACCTCGTTGCGGGTGAACTCGAGCGCCTTCACCCCCGCAACGCTAGCGCCTGATCGCCAGGCCCGTCGGCATCGGGTGAGAGGATCGGTCTCAGGCCTTCCGTGCCGAAAAGCGCCCAAAAACCGGCCATTCCGGCGGTCGTGGGGTGCGGTTTTGGTGGTCCACAGCCGCCGGTTGGGGGGCGGCGTTCGATGTCACAGGCCCTGACTAGGTTTTCTCCCATGACGTTAACCATCGATTGCGGGACCTGCTCCCGCTCGGGAACCGCCACCTGCCAGGATTGTGTGGTCACCTTCATCATCGGTCGGGAGCCAGACGATGCCGTCATCGTCGATGCCGCCGAGTTCGCCGCCGTCCGGCGGCTCCAGCGGGCGGGGTTGGTACCCGATCTGTTGCACGACGACGGTCGAAGAGATGATCAGGCCGTGGCCCGAGACGTCGCCACCGGAGGTTGAACCGCGGGCCGGGCCGGGCAAGGAACGAGGGGATTCCGGTAGGCACAGCCACTTCGGCCGGGCACGATGGACCCCATGGCCACCGAGTCCGGTCAGCGAGCAGTGCATGGAGAGGTGGGGGAGGAGATCTCGTCCGACGAGCTCTGCCAGCGCGGTCGTGAACTCGGGTTGGCCGCGGTCGGCGTGGCCCCGGCCGAGGTGGCCGAGCCCGCCCGCAGTGTTCTGACGCTCCGCAAGCAGGCTGGTCTCGCCGGCGACATGCAGTTCACGTATCGCAATCCGGAGCGCTCCACGGATCCGCAGCACCGCATGCCGTCGGCTCGATCGATCATCGTCGCCGCCCTGTCCTACGAGACGGTCGGCCGAGAACAGTCGGAGCAGCCAGCCGGGCCGGAGACCGCCGGCCGGATCGCCCGCTACACATGGCGCGACCACTACGCCCGCCTGGCCGACCTGCTCGCCGACCTCGCCAGACCGCTCACCGAGGCCGGGTACCGGTGCCAGATCCTGATGGATACCAACCACCTGGTCGACCGTCATGTCGCCTGGCGAGCCGGTATCGGCTGGTACGGCAAGAACGCCAACCTTCTCATTCCCGGGTTCGGAAGCTGGTTCGTCCTGGGGTCGATTCTGACCGAAGCGCCTCTCGAACCAACCGGCCGTCCACTCGACGACGGTTGCGGATCCTGCCAACGGTGTATCGACGACTGCCCGACTGCGGCCATCGTCGCCCCCGGCGTCGTCGATGCCCGACGCTGCATCGCCTGGCTGGTCCAGGCCGGAGGTGGGATTCCATCCGAGTTCCGTGTCGCCGTCGGAGACCGGATCTACGGCTGCGACGACTGCCAGGAGGTCTGCCCGCCGAACCGTACCGGCCCACCGATGCCGGCCGCAGCCGAACCCCGGGTCGACCTGGGATGGGTCCTGTCGGCAGCAGACGACGCCATCCTGGAACGGCTCGGACGGTGGTACATCGCCGATCGAAATGTTGACGTGATCCGCCGGACCGCCCTCGTCGTGCTCGGCAACACGGCTGAACCGTCATGGGGTCGGACCTTCGTCGCCGAACTGGTGAACCGCCACCTGGCCGCCGACGACGAAGTGGTGCGCAACCATGCGGTGTGGGCGGCCCGTCGACTCGGTCTCGACAGCGGGGTGGTGGAGCTGCCGCAGTGCTGCACCCGAGCCGCCGCCGCAGGGCACGGGGCCGGCGACTCCTGTGCCGATCCCGAACTACACCGGGAGTTGACCGAACCGGTCGAACGTCGGGTCGACCCGCAGGCCTGGGTGGCCTCGTGACCGCCGACGTCGGGTCGCGCCGCCACCTGCTGGTCACCAACGACTTTCCCCCCAAAGTCGGCGGGATCCAGAATTACCTGTGGGAGTTGTGGCGCCGTCTCCCACCTGAGCAGTCCACCGTCTACACGACCCCGTATCCCGGCAGCGACGCCTTCGATGCCGGGCAGCGCTTCGCCGTTCATCGATGTCCCGAGCCGTTCCTCATTCCGTACCCCTGGCTCCCGCGCCGCATCGATGGGCTCGCTCGTCGCACCGACAGCGAACTGGTGATCCTTGATCCGGCCATCCCGCTTGGGGCCATCGGGCCCGGGCTGGAGCAGCCGACGGCGGTGATCCTCCACGGCGCCGAGGTCACCATTCCCGGTCGGGTGCCGATCCTGCGGTCGGTCATGGCCCGCACGCTGCGTGCCTCATCGCTGGTCATCGCCGCCGGCCGGTATCCGCTGGCCGAGGCCGAACGTTGCGCCGGTCGAACCCTGCCCTCGGTCGTCATCCCGCCAGGAGTCGACACCGAACGCTTCACGCCACTCGACGAGGATCGACGGCGAGCGGTGCGAACCCGTTGGGGCGTGTCCGGCGATGATTTCCTGATCGCCTCGGTCAACCGGCTCGTTCCCCGGAAGGGAATGGATCGGCTGATCGATGCCGTGGCCCTGGTCGGCGATCGGGAGGTGGCCGGTCCCGCTCGCAACGGATCGGGTCGGGTTCGGGCGGTGGTGGCGGGTCGCGGTCGGGAGTCGGGCCGCCTGCAACGCCGGGTCGATCGGTTGCGGGTACCGGTGCAACTGCCCGGTCGGCTGTCCGACGACGACGTGGCCGATCTCTATGGCGCTGCCGACCTCATGGTCATGCCCTGCAACAGCCGCTGGTTCGGACTCGAGCAGGAGGGCTTCGGGATCGCCTTCCTCGAGGCGGCGGCAGCAGGTGTCGCCCAGATCGCCGGTCGTTCAGGGGGAGCCCACGAGGCGGTCGAGCACGGCGTGACCGGGCTGGTTCTCGACGACCCCGACGATGTGCGGGCCCTGGCCACGGCGATCGGTCGGCTGATCGATCGGCCCGACGAGCGAACCTGTATGGGCCACGCCGCCCGCCGGCGGGCCGTCGACCAGTTCGACTACGACAAGCTGGCCCTCCGCCTGGCCCGGGCGTTGGACGACTGCGAACTGATCACGTCGGATTCTCGTTCGTGAGCGGACGCGGTCGGGGGCGGATGGCACCGACCCCACTGAATCAGCCAGTGCAGGTGGCACACACCGCCGCGGTGTAAGATCAGTGGCGATGTCGGATCGTACAATCAGCTCAATCGAGCGTCGTGCCGCCTCCACCACCGTGCAGGCCACCGTCGAGCAGTGTTACGCCGTCGGAGTGGACGTGGTGTCGTACCCGAAATGGATCGAGAGCCTGCAACTCGTCGAGATCGAATCGACCGACGCCGACGGCAACCCGGCCCGCGTTCGATTCGAGGCGTCCGGGCTCGGCCGCCGATCGTCCTACGTGCTGGCCTACGATCTGACCGAACAGCCGGCGGTGCTTGGTTGGACGCTGGTGAGCGGCGATCTCGCCCGGGCCATCGAAGGGGCCTACCGTTTTTCCGACGTCACCGAGGTCGAGGGCGCCCCCATCACCCGAGTCGACTACGAACTCTCGATCGATCTCGCCGTCCCGCTACCGGGGTTCGTGAAGCGGCGGGCGGAGGACAAGATCATGGAAGCCGCACTGCGACGCTTCAAGATGGAGGTCGAACGCGTCGCCGTCGGCGGGTGAACGAAGGAACCTGGTGCGACGGGACGGAGCCCGTCGCCTCGAGTTTCGGCTATCGAGGGCCGAAACTCCAGAACCTGCCCCGGAGCTGAGATCCTCATTCACGAAGGAACCTGACCACTATTTCTTGAGTTGGGTCCGAAACCGGTCGATTAGTAGCCCATGAGGTTCCTTCGTCTCGACTTCGGAGATGATCTGCACAGCCTGGATCTGCATCCACTGGTAACCGTTGTGTCCGGTCTGTCCGCTCAACATCAGCGCCAACTGTTCGAGTCGGTCCGTCGCTTCGCCACCGGGAGCACGGCCGGTGTGCGGGGGCTCATCGAACATGACGGAGAACTCGTCGACCTCGACGGACGGTCCAAGGACCGCCTCGATGCCCTGCACACGTCCACCGATGTCGTCGTCTACGTCGACGGTGCCGGCGACTCGGCACATCGCCTGGTTGGTTTGCAGGCCGAGATCGACCAGTGGCAACGTCAGGCCGCCATCGCCGCCGTGATCGTCGAGGAGATCCGCGCCGATCTCGATCCCTCGTTGAAGGCCAAGGTGGCGGAGCTGCGCCGGATGGTCGACCCCATGGGGGTCGGCGGCAACGATCTGTCGGAGGCGTCGACCCAACAGGTTCGCTACGCCGCCGCCCGCGCCGCCTTCGAGCGGGTGCAGTCAACCGGGCGATATGTGCGGAAAGTGGATCCGGTCGTCGACGATCTGATCGACCAGTGGGACCGCTACCAGGCCCTGCGCCGGGAGAACGAGGAGCATCTGAGCAACCTCGAGGGCGAGGTCGAACGGGCCAAACAGGCGGTCGAACAGGCCATGGCCCGCAAGGCCCACGCCGAGTCCCAGGCCAAACCCGTCCTGCTCACCACGGAGGAGGAAGCACGGCTCGAGGCGCTCTCCGAACTCGACAGCGAGGGCGGAAAAGGCTGGCGACGCAAGGGCCTCACCGACGAGGAACAGGCCGAAATGAAGGCGCTCCTCGACAAGGTCGGCGTGAACAGCTGGACTGAGTACTGGGTGTTCCGAACCGCTCCCACCGCCTCGGCCGAGCGCCGGGCCGCGGTCGCCGATGCGACCAAGGAACTCGAACTGGCGGTCGAGCGTCAGGAGCGTATCGAACAGCTCGCCGCCTCCGACCAGGTGTACCTCGAACTCGACGTGTCGCTCAACCGCATCAGGAAGGAAGCCAAGCAGCATCTCGGTGCCGTGGTACCCAAGGATCTCGGGGCGGCCCTGAAGGGACTGATCGACGAGGTCGAGAGTCCGGAATGGCTGGCGGCGTTGAACGACCTGCGCGATGTGCTGGCCAGCAATGATCTGCGCCCGCCGTATGGCTACGAACCCGACGAGATCCTGGGCTGGACGGCCTCGTGGCTCGAGGCCGAGGCCCGTTTGCAGGAGAGCGGCGACCTCGATGCCGGCCGTGCACCCGAGGAGATCGAGAGCCTCAAAGTGGAGCTGGCTCGAGCCGAGGAGCATCTGCTGCGCCATCGTCGAGCACTCATCCGTATCGAGCGGGCCGAGAAGTCGGCACAGGCGGCGTCCGACCGTCTCGAGCGCCTCCAGCTCCAGATGGCGGAGCGGGAGACCCGGTCCGGTCCTTCAACCGCCGACGATGTGATCGCCTTCATCCGGCCGGTTCTCGACCGGGTGTCACTCGACACCGGTGGCTCGGTGCCGGTGGTCGTCACCGGGTCGATGCCGGACCTCGACGGGCGCGAGATGGAGATCCTCATGTCGGAACTCGAGAAGACGGCCCAGAACGTGCAGATCATCGTGGTCACAACCCGAACCGAGGCCATCAACTGGGCCGGCGAGGTCGGCCTGCGGCGAGCTGTTCTCTGCAACGGCGCCGCCGGGGCCTGACGCCGCCGTCCCGCAACGAGGGTCTGGAGCCGCCGCCGTCCCGCCGGGTGACCCGGTGGGCGAAGCACCACGGCGACACACTACGCTTCGGTGACTGGATGGACACGCCTGTACCCCGGTCGCTCGAGGAGGTCTCATGAAGGTTTGGCGATCCCGAGTCGGTGGGTCGGACACCGCCACCGCCCCTCACCCCGGTTCCCGGTTCATCGGTGTCGACGTCGGCGGAACCAAGATCCTGGGGATCGCGACCGACGGCATCACGGCCACGATCGAGCACCGCGAGCTCGCCGCGACCCCGAAGGACCCGACCAAGTTCGCCGACGGGATCCTGGCCGTGGTCGGGAATCT
>JAOUGG010000868.1 GCA_029857855.1 Acidimicrobiia bacterium
GAACCGGCGGCATCGACGCGGTTCGCCTGATGGGCGACGACAACATGATCCCACCTGACATGGTCGACGCGTGGGAGCTGCTCGACGAAGGCAAACGCGGCGGCGATCGGTCGCTCATCACCGAGGCCAACACCTTGTTCCTGCGGCGGGAGCAGGAGGTGATCATCGACGGCTACTACCAGGAGATGTACCGTCACTTCCCGTCGGGACCGGCCTTCACCTACTTGATGACCATGGTGGGCACACCGTCCATCCCGGGCGCCGACGGCTACGCCGAGGCCTACCCGATCGACGTATCGATCGAGACGCCGGGCCCCGAACGTCTCGGCACGCCCGACCACATCGGGCCATGGTCGATCCCGAACATCAGCGTCGACAATCCGTTGCAGGGAACCGTGACGATCGAAACGCCCTTTCCCAATGGCAACCTGGCCAGTCTCGAAGATCGCTGGCGTTTGATCGAGGAGAACACGCTCCCCGCCTACCTCGATCTCGATCCGGACGCAGCCAGGGACCTGGCGGCTGCCGACGTCGGAGAGCGAATCGACGAGCAGCGGCTGGGGGTCGACGATGTGATCGATGTGGTGACGGATTGGGAAGTCGAACTCGATCAATAGCCTCGGAGAAGACGGACGCATCACCAAGGCGGCTCCATGACCGTGACCATTCCCACCCCCAACTCGATACGCCTCGGCCTGGCGGCCCTGGCCCTCCTACCAACTCTGGCCATGACTCTGACAGGATGCGTGAACGTGACAGCCGATCAACCGGAGCTTCATCCAACCCGTGCGGCCATCGAGGAGTCGCGCCTCGTGGAGTGGACCATCGACCCCGATCTCAGCCGTGACGACGTCGGCATGGTCGACGGTGAACGATCCGCGATCTACGACAGCCTCGACGCCGATCACCCCTACCGAGCCCGCCTCACCCTGCCCGACGGCACCGTGATCGACCAGACGGTCAAGTATGTGGCGGCCTGGGCCGAGTCCGACGACGGCCCACCGTGCTCGATCACCCTGAACCACGACCTGATGGCGGCCGCCGACGCCGAGTCCGTCCTCGACGGCTACCGCACCGCCCTCGGCCTCGACGCCGATCGGGTGGCGGGCTGGCGCGACCACCACGATGCGGTGGTGGCGGCCGGGGCGGGCGGCACCGTCGCCCGGTCGCAGATCTTCACCGCCCCGGTTGGCGACGTGGAAGCCACGGTCGAGGTCGGCACCAATCGAACCACCGGCAACGTGTTGGTCACCGTCGACCTTCGTCGGTGCTGACCGGCCGTCGCTGCGCTGGTGGAGCGGTACCGGGCCTCGATGATAGCGGCAGTCGGCGTCGACATGCCCTCGGGTTCTCGGGATCCGGGTTCCCGCTGATCGTGTAGGATTGTCGCCATGCGTGCGGGAGGCGAGTGGACGACGGTGCGATGGTCGGCGGCACTGATCAGCGGTTTGTTGCTCTTTGCGGGGTGCGGCGCGTCGGATGACGATTCGGCCCAGGCCACATCGACCACCGATGCAGCGCCGACCTCGACGTCGGAGTCGACCACCACATCGACCACCGCTCCGCCCACCACCGAGACCACCGAGGCTCCCGACGCCGTGCTGGCCGATCGGTTGATGGACACCTCGACCGAGTTCTCACGAGCCTACGCGCAGTGCCTGGCCGACACGGCGTCATGCGACGTCGAGGCCACGATCGGCCCGTATCTCGGCGAGCCCTTCGGCACCGATGTCCGCTCGGCCATTGCGGAGTGGGCCGCGGACGGGATCCAGTTCCGTGGAATCGACACCGAGGAGTACATCTACCGCCGGCACGATCTGGCGCTGGAGAATCCCCCGACCTATGCCCTGGAGCTGTGCATCCTCGCAGGCCCTCAGGCGGTTTACCAAGTGTCGGAATCGGGGGACGAAACGCTGCTCGAGGACCGGGGGGATTCCTCGGCACGAATACTGCAGCTGTTGCTCGAGGAACGATCGAACGACGAGCTGATCATCAACGTCTCGAAATCAAGCGATGCGAAGGCAGAGGGGGACTCATGCACGGTGGGCGATGGCGAGTAGGAATCGCCGGGGCGCTGGTTGTCGGAATGCTGCTCACCGGAGCCCTTCCGGCCGCCGCTCATTTCGATGAACGGAACCTGAACCACACCCATGCCGAGGGCGGTTCATCCGGTAACGGCATTTGGGTGAGCGTCGGCAAGAGCGGAGGGGCAAAGGGCAGCTACAACGGCTGTCCATGGCAGCGTGGCTGGCCGAGCTCCACGGGACCGACGGAAACGAGGTCGGTGCCTTCGCTGGTGCAGT
>JAOUGG010000105.1 GCA_029857855.1 Acidimicrobiia bacterium
ATGAACGAGACCGCATTGAGCGCCCGGTCGAGGTCGGCATCGTCGAACACGACGACCGGGTTCTTCCCACCGAGCTCGAAGTGCACCCGCTTGAGCGTTGGCGCTCCCTGGGCCTGGATCAGTGACCCGGTGGCCGACTCGCCGACGAAGGCGATGGCCTTGATCGCCGGATGTTCCGTGAGGCTGCGGCCGGCCGACTCGCCGAGACCGTGCACGACGTTGAGCACACCCGGCGGAAGGCCGGCCTCGAGGGCGATCTCGGCCAGCAGGTGGGCGGTGAGGGGGCTCCATTCGGCCGGCTTGTGCACGACGGTGCAGCCGGCGGCGAGCGCCGGTGCGATCTTCCACGTGCTCAGCATGAACGGCGTGTTCCAGGGGGTGATCACGCCGACAGGGCCGATCGGTTGGCGGGTGGTGTAGTTCACGTGGTCGGCGGTCGGCAGCGACAGCCCGTCGGCCGCGGCCGGCGCCCGATCGGCGAAGAAGCGGAAGTTGGCGGCACCCCGCACGGCGGCGGCCGACATGAATCGCATGGTCTGACCCGTGTCGACACATTCGGTGACCGCGATCTCGTGCGCCCGTTCGGTGATCAGGTCGGCGACGGCGTGAAGGATGCGCTTTCGTTCGGTACCGGGGGTCGACGACCAACCCTCGAACGCGGCAGCGGCAGCGGTCGCCGCGGCGTCGACATCGGCGCCGTCGCCGGCGCTGACCGCGCCGAGGACGGCTCCGTCGATCGGCGAGTGGTTCTCGAAGGTCGTGCCGGACGCCGCAGCCGTCGGCTCACCACCGATCAGGTGGGAAAGCGGCTCATCGGCGAAGCGGGCCAGGTGTTTGGCGGCTGCGGCCTGGTTCTCCTCGAACGAGTGTCGTGTTGTTTCGGCCATCACTAGATATTTAACATGTTCAGGAGTTCGTGTAAAGTGGATGCCATGTCCGGCTCCGGCACCCTCCGACCGTTCGAGCAATCCCTGCCCATGGCCCTCCTCCGGGCACGGGAGGCCGCCATGCGCCGGTTCCGACCTCTGCTGGCCGAACACGACCTGACCGAGCAGCAGTGGCGCGTGCTGCGGGCCCTCACGGCAACCGACCGCCCCGTCGAACCGACGATCCTGGCCGAGCGTACCTTTCTGCTCGCGCCCAGCCTGTCACGCATGCTGTCGAACCTCGAGGGTCGGGGACTCATCCGGCGATCCGTCGCCGCCCATGACCAACGACGCTCCCTGATCGAACTCAGCCCGACCGGTCGGGCCCTGGTCCAGGCGGTTGCGCCGTCGTCGGAGGCCACCTACCGGCACATCGAGGAGCGGTTCGGGGTCGACCGCCTGCAGCATCTACTCGACGAGCTCCACGACCTCGCCGCACTCGACCTCGGAGAACCGACGTGACCGACACCGCGAACACCCCCCTTACCCTGTCTGACGACGAGGTACGGGCCGAGGCCCACATGCTCGACGAGGCCGAACGCACCGCCACGCAGATACGCCAGACGACGGCGGTACATCCCGGGGCCACCATCGCCGACGCCTACCGGATCCAGGCGGCCTGGCTCGAGGTCAGACTGGCCAGGGGCGAGCAGCTCGTCGGCCACAAGATCGGGCTGACGTCCCGTGCGATGCAGGCGGCCATGAACATCGACACCCCCGACTCGGGTTTCCTCACCGACGCCATGGTGTTCGAGCCCGACAGCCGGCTTCCAGCCGGTCGGTTCTGTGATCCGAAGCTCGAAATCGAGCTGGCCTTCCGCCTGGCGGCCGACCTGACCGGGCCGAATCCAACGGTCGACGACGTGCTCGATGCCACCGTCGAGGTGACGCCGGCGGTCGAGTTGATCGCCGCCCGATCCTTTCGCCGCGACCCGGCCACCGGGCGGACCCGAACCGTCGTCGACACCATCGCCGACAACGCCGCCGACGCCGGCATCGTGTGTGGCGGCGACCCCGTCGGACCACGCGACGTCGATCTGCGCTGGATAGCGGCCGTCGGCTACCGCAACGGGACCGTCGAGGAGACCGGCGTGGCGGCCGGGGTGCTCGACCATCCGGCGAACGGGGTCGTGTGGCTGGCTCGCCGTTACGCCGAGCAGGGCCTGTCGCTGCGAGCCGGGCAGATCGTGCTCGCCGGGTCGTTCACCCGCCCGATCGACGTCCGCCCCGGTGACCACTTCCGCTTCGACTACGGGCCGCTCGGTTCCTTCGAGCTCGAGTTCGACTGAACCGGCTCATCCCGGAGACGGTCCTCCGGCTGCGCCCAGGATGATGGCGGCCACCTCGTCGGGATGGCTGAACATGAGAAAGTGGGGGCCCTCGAGTTCAACATGATGCCAGCCCGGGTCGGCCTTGGCTGCGGCCGAATAGCCGGCGAACTTGGTCGGCTCCGGTCCCGCGGCGTAGACGTAGGTCTTGGCCACGTGGTCGGGAAGCTCGACCAACCAGGGATCGGTGAAACAGGCCATGGGATGATCGACGAGACGCTCACGGCACCATTCCACACCCGCCGAACCGCCGAAGTGCTCCGGGTCGAGGTCGTAACCGCCGAAGGGCAACATGCCGTCATTGGCCTCGGCCGCCGCCAGTCGATCGGGGGTCTGACCGGGATCGGGGGCGATCGGGGCGTGGGCGTCGAGGTAGACCATGGCGGTCAGACGATCCGGGACCCGGCCCGCCACGCCGGTGATGACCCGTCCGCCGTAGCTGTGTCCGACCATGGTCACCTCACTAAGGTCGAGGGTCTCGATGACGCCGATGACGTCGTCGACGTGGTCGACCAGGTGCAGATGGTTGCCCGCCTGATGCCGTCGCGCCCCCTGTCCGGTGAGCGACACATTGTGGATCGCCCGCCCCGAGGTCTGCAGCCGGGGCAGGATCGGGAGCCAGCTCCACTCCCCCACCCAAGCCCCGTGGACGAGCACGATCGGGCGGTCGGCATCACCCCAGGGCGATTCAGGCACCGGCCGCACCTCCGACCGAGCCTGCGACCAGCCGGGCCGCAGCCAGGTCGGCGGCCGCGAACCCGGCCGACTTGAACAGTGTGATCTCGGCCTCCGACCGGCGGCCGGGGTGATCGCCCGACACGAGAGCGGCCAGGTCGGCGGCGATGTCGTCGATGGTGAGAATCCCGGATTCCGTCGGCTGGGCGAGGTCGCCCGAAGCGCTCGCCCCGGCCGCCGTGTCGACGAACACCGTCGATCGGCGAACGACGTCGTCGTCGGCCTCCCGCATGTCGGGGCGGAACCCGCCGACCAGGTCGACATGGGTCCCCGGGGCCAGCCACGAACCGTGGATGAGGGGGGAGGTCGCTCCGGTGGCGCACGAGATGATGTGGGCGTTCGAGACCGCGCCGGCCAGATCGTCGACGGCGATCGCCGGGAGTCCCTGGTCGGCCAGGGTTGCCGCGGTCGTGGCCGCCGCCTCCGCATTCCGACCCCACACCGCGACGTGCTCGAGGTCCCGCTCGGCGGCGTGGGCCAGGGCCAGGTTGGGGGCGAGCTGGCCGGTACCGACGATGAGGAGACGCGTGGCGTCGGGCCGGGCCAGGTGGCGGGCGGCAAGGGCCGAAACCGCGGCGGTGCGGCGAGCGGTAAGGGCATCGCCATCGATCGTGGCGGTCGGCAGGCCGGTCACGCCGTCGAAGAGCAGGTAGGCGGCGTTGACGGTGGGATGTTCGGAGGAGGCATTGGCCGGAAAGTAGGTGACGACCTTGACGCCAACCGCCTCGTTGTCGACCCAACTCGGCATCAGCAACAGGGCTCCGGTCGACCCGTCGGGCTGGGCCACGTCGTGCACATGACGATCGGGCGAGTGGGTCGTTCCAGCTCGAAGCGCTTGCGCCAAGGCCTCCATCAGCGCCGTCCATGGCGTGGTTCGTTCGACGGTTTCGGCGTCCAGGAACAGCATGGGCCAAACGCTAGTGGATACGACTTCGCGGCGCGAGATCGCCAAGAGCACGCCACACGAACTTTGTGCCCGCTACGACCCGTCCGGGGGGTCGTCGACCCCTCAAAGTTGAGGCTGCCGGGTCGTCGGCGGCACAAAGTTCGAAGCGGCTCGGCTGACACGGAGGCAATACCGGCTGTGGTGTGTGAAATGGCCGGGGCTTGCGGCACCATTTGTGTATGGCGTCACACATCTTCCGCAGCCCGCTTCCCGATCAGGAGATCCCCGAGGTCCCGCTCACCGAATATGTGCTCCAGCACGCCGAGTCGATGGCCGGCGAGCCGGCGATGATCGACGGTCCGTCGGGGCGCACCTACAGCTTTGCGCAGTTGAGTGATCATATTCATCGGCTGGCCGGCGGTCTCACCGCCGCCGGGTTTGGTGCGGGTTCCACGGTCGGGATCATGGCACCGAACATCCCGGAGTATGCGATCGTCTTCCACGCCGTGGCGGTGGCCGGTGGGACGGTCACCACCATCAACCCGACCTACGGCGTCGAGGAGGTGGCATTCCAGCTGAACGACGCCGGAGCCCAGCTGCTGGTGACGATCGCTGACTTCGTCGACACGGCCAAGGCCGCAGCCGAGGGAACCAGCGTGACCCGGATCGCCGTCATCGGCGACTCCGACGCCGAGGGGGTCACCCCGCTGGCCGAGCTCTACGGGGATGCGATCGAGCAGGTGCCGGTCGACATCCACGAACAGGTGGTCGTGCTCCCCTATTCGTCGGGCACGACCGGCCTGCCCAAAGGTGTGATGTTGACCCACTACAACCTGGTGGCCAACCTCGCCCAGTCCCGTCCGGTGCTCGACTACGGCGACAACGAGATGGCGCTCGCCGTCCTGCCGTTCTTCCACATCTATGGCATGCAGGTGCTCATGAACGGTCTGCTGGCCGAGGGTGTCGGCGTGGTCACGATGCCCCGTTTCGACATGGAACAGGCGCTCGGCCTCATCGAGAAGCACAAGGTCACCCAGTTCTTCGCCGTGCCCCCGATCGTGTTGGGCCTGGCCAAACACCCGGCGGTCGACAACTACGATCTGACATCGCTGCGCAAGATCTTCTGCGGCGCCGCCCCGCTCGGGGCCGAGCTGGGCGAGGAGGCGGCCGAGCGTATCGGCTGCGCCGTGGTCCAGGGTTACGGCATGACCGAGCTGAGCCCGATCAGCCACGCCACCGCCGGCAACAACGCCAAGTCCGGTTCGAGCGGCATAACGGTCCCGAACACCGAATGTCGCCTGGTCGACGAGAACGGTGACGATCAGGGGGTCGGCGGCCGGGGCGAACTGTGGGTCCGGGGACCGCAGGTCATGATGGGCTATCTCAACAACCCCGAGGCCACCGCAGCAACCATAGACGACGACGGCTGGCTCCACACCGGCGACGTGGCCGTCATTGATGCCGACGGCCACACCTACATCGTCGACCGGGTCAAGGAGCTCATCAAGTACAAGGGCTTCCAGGTGCCGCCGGCCGAGTTGGAGGCGTTGGTGGTTACCCACCCGGCGGTGGCCGACGTCGCCGTCATCGGAGTTCCCGACGACGAAGCCGGCGAACTGCCCCGGGCCTACGTCGTCCTCAAGCCCGGTATGGAGGCCACGGCCGAAGACCTGCAGGCGTTCGTGGCTGAACACGTCGCCACCTACAAGCAGATCCGTCAGGTGGTGTTCACCGACGATATACCGAAGTCGGCGTCGGGCAAGATCCTGCGTCGGTTCCTGCGCGATGAGGCCAGGGCCGAGCAGGCCTGAGCGGCTCTGATCCTCAGGTATGGAGGGCCAGGACGGCGTAGCCGAACCCTTCGAGAGTCAGCGTGTCGCCCTCGATGTCGACCCTGGAGCCGAACAAAACGGTGGCGCCGCGAAGGCGATCGTCGGTGAGTGAGGCAACGTCCCGGCGCGGGTTGACGATGACCAGGTGGGTTCCACCCCGAACGTAGGCGAACGGGTAGCCGTCGTTGACGACCTCCTGGCTCGCCCGGGTCCGTAGCGCCGGCGTCTCCCGTCGGAGCCGGATCAGGTCGCGGACCAGGTGGAGGGTCGATGAGGGATCGTCGAGCTGTTCGGCCACGGTCGGCCGATCCGGATCGGGGTCGATCGGCAGATACAGCTCGTCGGCCGCCGCAGTGGAGAATCCGGCGTTGGCGGTCCCGTCCCATTGCATCGGGGTTCGACACCCGGCCCGGTTGTAGCCGGGGTTGCAGATGGCGCCCTCCACGCCGGGCATGCCGGGAAGGTAGCGCATCCCGATCTCGTCGCCGTAGTAGACACACGGGATCGAACCCCAGGTGAGCAGGAACGTCCAGGCCGCCCCCAGCTGTTCCGCCGTGCGCGGGCCGCAGGCCAGGCGATCGAAGTCGTGATCGGCGCTGGCCAGCATGATCGGCCGCTCGGCGTCGTCGTGTCGGGCCCGGGCCCAGCCGTCGAGAAACGGGCGGGTCGATCCCTCGCCCGCGGCGTCGAAGAACGGCGGCTGGTGAACCTGAAACGGCAGCGTGCCGGCAAACCCGTTGTCGAACAGGCAGGCGTGCTCGGCGAGGATGACGAGGAAGAAGTCGGCGTGGAACGCCCGTGCACCGCCGATGCGGGGCTCGGACCCCTCCGGGATCAGAACGGCGTCGGGGTGGGTGACGTCGAGCCAGGCTCGGATCTCCCGCCACAGGGCGACGGTTTCGCTCAGACCGGGGTCGTCCTTTACCAGCGAGAACGCCATATCGACACGGAACCCGGCCACACCGCGGCTCAGCCAGAAGTCGACGATGTCCCGCAGGGCCTGCCGATTCCTCTGTGGGCCAGGGGCGTCGACCGCGTCGCGCCACGGTTCACCGTCCGGATTCCGAGCCCAACCGAAGTTGAGCGCGGGCTGGGCGTCGTAGAAGTTCTTCAGGTACCAACCGGGCCGCGGTCCGGGCGAGGGAACCCACGCCGGGACTCCGGTGAGCTGGTTCACCGGAGGGGCGGGAGGCGGGTCGGTGCGCCACACGTAGCGGTCGCCGTCGGGATGCGGACCGGAGGCCGCCAGTTCGGTCTGAAACCACTCGTGTTCGGTCGACGTGTGACCGGCGACCAGGTCGAGCACGATCCGGATCCCCCGTTCGCCTGCGGCGGCGATGAGCTCGAACATGTCGTCGTTCGTGCCGTATCGGGGCGCCACCCGGAGATAGTCGCTGACGTCATAGCCCGCGTCGACGAAGGGCGAGGCGAACAGCGGGTTGAACCAGATGGCATCGACGCCCAACCAGGCGAGGTGATCGAGATGGTCGATCACTCCGCGCAGGTCACCTATACCGTCGCCGTTCGAGTCGGCATACGACTGCGGGTAGATCTCGTAGAAGACCGCGTCGGCCAGCCAATCGGTTGTCATGTCGGTACCACCTCCGGATTCCGGGTCATCCATCGTGCCCTTCGAGTGAGAACCGGCTCATGAAGCGCCAGCCGTCGGATGTTGC
>JAOUGG010000870.1 GCA_029857855.1 Acidimicrobiia bacterium
TGGTACGCGGCCCTGGCCGGCGCCGAATCGATGACCAGTCTCAAGCTCGCCTCGGCCACATCCACCGACGAACGCTACGCCCGGGAATGGCTCGAACAGCAGACTGTCGCCGGCTACCTCACCGTGGTCGATGCCGCCGCCGACCCGACCGATCGCCGCTACCGGCTCAGCCCGGCCGCCGCGGAGGTACTGACCAACCGGGATTCACTGGCCTACATGGCCCCGTTCGCCGGACTGGTCACGTCCCTGGGCTCCAACCTGGCCCACCTCGTCGAGGTGTACCGGACCGGCGACGGCTTCGGCTGGGACCAGCACGGCGACCCCGCCCGTTGCGGCCAGGCCGAAGCCAACCGGCCGATGTTCCTCAACCTGCTGGCCCACAACTACCTCGCCTCGATCGACGATATTCACGCGGTGCTTTCCGATGGCGGCCGCGTGGCCGACATCGGATGCGGTCTCGGCTGGTCATCGATCGGCGTCGCCCAGGCCTATCCGAACGCGATCGTCGACGGCTACGACATCGACGCCCCGTCGATCCGGATGGCCGAGGCCAACGCCGCCGACGCCGGGGTGGCCGACCGAGTCACGTTCCGTCATCGAGACGTCGCGGAGGGCGGCATCGACGTCGAGTCGGGTAACTACGATCTGGCCCTGGCCCTCGAATGCATTCACGACATGCCGGATCCCGTGTCCGTGCTGGCCGCCATGCGCACCATGGTCACGCCGGGCGGGACGGTGATCGTGATGGACGAGCGGGTCGGCGACGTCTTCACCGGCGCAGGCGATGCCGTTGAGCAACTGCTCTACGGGTTCAGCCTGATCTGCTGCCTGCCCGACGGGCGCAATGCGCCGCAGTCGGTTGCCACCGGGACAATCATGCGTCGCCCGATCTTCGAGGCCTACGCCGAGAAGGCCGGCTTCTCCTCGGTCGAGGTGCTACCCATCGAGAACGACTTCTTCCGCTTCTACCGGCTGAACCCTTGACCCCGAGCGGGCTGTGCCGACCGGCGAGCCGGACCGTCCGGGTCGCTGGTCGGAGCCCCTCCGCGCTCCAGGGGCTGATCGCCATGGTGACCACCTACCCGTTCACCGGTTCGAGCCGACCACCGGGCGCTCCGAGCCGATCACCGTTTCGGTGATGACATCGGGCGGCGACGGCCGTCCGGTGAGGTAACCCTGGAGGTGGGTGATGCCCGAAGCCTGGAGCGAGGCCCGCTGCTGCTCGGTCTCCACTCCCTCGCATATGACCGGAGCGTCGAGGATGCTGGCGATGGAGACGATGGCCTGCATGATGGCGCACGGGCCGGACGGGTTGCCGCCGGCCTGTTCCCGCATCGCGGAGAGCGTGTTCAGGAGCGAACGGTCGATCTTGATGATGTCGAACGGCACCGAGATGAGTTGGCCGAGATTGGAGTAGCCGGACCCGAAGTCGTCGATCGAGATCTTGAGGCCTGCATCCTTCAGCTCCTGCAACCGCTGTCGGGCCAGCCCGGTTTGATCCAGGGCGGCCGTCTCGGTCACCTCGATCACGAGTCGCCCCGTCGGCACCTTCCACCGGGCCGCGGCCCGCAGCACCATGTTCACGAATGCGGGCTCGGCCAGCTGCTTGGCCGAGACGTTGATCGACACCGTGACATCGTCGGCCATTCCGGCCTCCATCCAGCCCGCCAGTTGGCGGCAGGCGTTGTCGAGAACCCACCGGCCGATGGCGCAGATCTCACCGGTCGCCTCGGCGATCGGAATGAACTCGTCGGGTCCGACCGGCCCGAGGTTGGGGCTGGTCCAGCGAAGCAGGGCCTCCAGGGCGACGACCTGCTCGGTCCCGACGGTGACGATGGGTTGGTAGACGAGGGAGAACTCCTCGTCATAGACCGCGTCCCGAAGTGATCGGGCCAGCTGATTGGCCCGGGTGATGGTGGATTCGAGAGCCACGTCGTACACCGCCACCGATGTCCCGCTTTGCCGTTTGGCCTCGTAGAGCGCGATGTCGGCCCGGATCACCAGATCGTCGGCGTCCTGCGCAGTCTCGGCCAGTGCCAACCCGCCACTTGTGTGCACCGATTCCAGGCGGTCACCGAGCTTGAACGGTTCGTCGAGCACATCGAGAAGCCGGCGGGCGATCTCTTCGGCCTCGACGGGCCCGGTCACGGTCGGCAGAACGACGGCGAACTCGTCGCCACCCATGCGAAGCAGCGTGGCGTCGCCGCGGACGACGTTGGAGAGGCGGGAGGCGAACGACACGAGCAGCCGGTCGCCGGTCGGATGGCCCAGCGTGTCGTTGATCTCCTTGAACCCGTCGATG
>JAOUGG010000869.1 GCA_029857855.1 Acidimicrobiia bacterium
GGACGGGAAGCCGAGATTCTCGCCGCGTACGAGGAGGTGTTCGACCACCGGTCGTTCACCGGACGATCGCAGTCGATGCACCGCTACGAAGGTTTGGGGTCGATCTACTGGCACATGGTGTCGAAGCTGCTGTTCGCGCTCCAGGAACGGCTTCTCGCCGCCATCGAGGACGGCGCTTCACCGGCGGTGGTCGATGACTTGTTTCGGCATTACGGCCGCGTCCGGGCCGGGCTCGGGTACCGGAAGTCGGTCGCACTCCAGGGCTCGTTCCCCACTGATCCGCACTCCCACACCCCGGCCGGTATGGGCGCCCAACAACCGGGCATGACCGGTCAGGTGAAGGAAGGGGTGTTGATCCGGTGGGCCGAACTCGGTGTTCGGATCAGCGAGGGTCGGCTCCACTTCGATCCCGTGCTGCTCGATCCAGGCGAGTTCCTGAACGAGTCGACGCCGTGGGAGGCGCTTGGCCCCGACGGTCGCCTCGAACCGGGCTCGCTCGGCTTCACCTACTGCGCGGTGCCGGTGGTGTACACACTCGGGGAGTCCGCCGAGGTCGAGGTCACGTGGGCCGATGAACGCCACGGCCGGTTCGAAACCGCGTTGGATCCCGCCACCAGTCGGGCGGTCTTCGAACGGTCCGGGGCGGTGGTCCGCATCGACGTGACCGTAAACGGAGACCGGCTACTCGCCTCCCGGAATCCCGACGTGCTCGGCGAGCACGAGGCGGTTTGATCCCGCAGGATTTCAAGATTTGTAGCAAAAAGCGAGGCGTGGCCTCGCTTTTTGCTACAAGACGTGAGCAGGGCGGTACCCCTCGTAATCGACCTGCCAGAGGGTGAGACCATGCGGCGGCGCTGGGTTCTCGGCCTTCGACCGGTCGCGGGCGGCCAGGACCTCGGGTAGTTCGCCGGGCAGTCGTTTGCCGGTGCCGACGGCGACCAGGAACCCGACGATGCTGCGCACCATCTGATGGCAGAAAGCCGAGCCTCGAATGTCGAACCGGAGCAGGCCGTCGCCGAGGTCGAGCCATCGCGCGTCGTCGATCCGACGGACCAGTGACACCTCCTCGTCGGAGACTCCGCCGGAGACACCGCCGGAATCGTCCGTGTTGCGACGCGGACGGGGGCGACGACAGAAGGAACTGAAGTCGTGCTCGCCGATCAGGTAGGGGCAGGCGGCGTTCATGGAGTCGACGTCGAGTGGTCCGTGCCGACTCGAGTCGACCCACCAGGCAGTGCGGGAGAGAAACGGATCGTTGACCGGTCGGTTGACGACCAGATAGCGGTAGCGGCGGCCGATCGCCGAGAACCGGGCGCTGAAGTCGGGCGGCACCTCGACGATCTCGCGCACGACGATCTCGGGGCCGAGCCGGCTGTTGACCGACCGCTGCATCCGCTCGAGGTCGACGGCACCGTCGGGCATCTCGAATGACAAAACCTGACCCTGGGCATGGACCCCGGCGTCGGTGCGACCCGACATGACGATGTCGGGTTTGACGCCGATCAGCGGTTCGATGACCCGTTCCAACTCACCCACCACGGTGCGCACCCCCGGATTGGGTGCCAGCCCGCGAAATCCGGTCCCGTCATACGCGACGACGAGCCGGACGTTTGTCGTCGGCTCGTTGTCAGCGGTCATCGCATCAACCGAGATTTGCAGCTCAGGTGACACGGAGTGTCACCTGAGCTGCACAGAACGTTCTCTAGACCAGTTCGATGCGGGCCATCGGGGCATTGTCGCCCTGACGGGGACCCATTTTCAGGATGCGGGTATAGCCGCCGGGACGGCTGGCGTAACGAGGGCCGACCTCGTCGAACAGCTTGGTGGTCATCTCCACGTCACCCAGATAGGACAGCACCTGACGGAAGTTGTGCAGGCCGCCTTTCTTGGCCTTGGTGATCAGCCGCTCGGCGACCGGGCGCATGGCTTTCGCCTTGGCCTCTGTGGTCTCGATACCTTCGGCCGCCACCAGGGAGGCGACCAGGTTGGCCATCATCAGCTTCTGGTGCGATGAGCTTCCGCCGAAACGACGGGCTTTGCGAGGGGTTCCAGGCATGGTGTGAGTTCCTTCTCTTACCGCGAACCACGCAGGGTCAGACCCCGCTCGTCGAGCTTGGCGATGACCTCGTCGAGGGACTTCTGGCCGAAGTTGGTGATGGCCAGGAGGTCGTCCTCGTTCTTGGTGAGCAGCTCGCCGATGGTGTTGACCTGGGCACGCTTCAGGCAGTTGCGGGGCCGCTCCGACAGATCGAGATCCTCGATCGGAAGATCGAGATCGGGGGAACCGGAGGCGGCAGCCGGA
>JAOUGG010000871.1 GCA_029857855.1 Acidimicrobiia bacterium
GGTCCAGACTCAGGGCCAGGGCCACGAGACCACGTTCGCCCAGATCGTGTCGCACGTGACCGGCATCCCGACCGCCGACATTGATGTCGTCCACGGCGACACCGACAACACACCCTTCGGTCTGGGGACCTACGGCTCCCGCTCGACCCCGGTCTCCGGGGCGGCGGCGGCCGTGGCTTCCCGTCGGGTGGTCGACAAGGCGAAGATCATCGCCGCGGTCATGATGGAGGCCAACCCCGACGATCTCGAGTTCGACATGGGCACCTTCAGTGTGAAGGGTTCGCCCGACAAGTCGGTCACCATCCAGGAGGTGGCGCTCGGGGCCCACGGGTCGATCGAACTGCCCGAGGGGGTGGAGGGTCAGCTCGACGCCCAGTGTGTCTACGACCCACCCAACCTCACCTACCCGTTCGGCGCCTACATCTGCGTGGTCGACATCGACCGGGGGACCGGCGTGGTCAAGGTCCGGCGGTTCATCGCGGTCGACGACTGCGGCCCCCGCATCAACCCGATGATCGTCGAGGGCCAGGTCCACGGTGGTCTGGCCGACGGCGTGGGCATGGCGCTCATGGAGGTCATCGCCTTCGACCCCGGCGGCAACTGCCTCGGCACCTCGTTCATGGACTATCTGCTGCCGACCTCGATGGAGTGCCCGTCGTGGGAGACCGGTGAGACGGTCACCCCGTCGCCCCACCATCCGCTCGGTGTGAAGGGGGTGGGGGAGTCGGCCACGGTGGGCTCGCCGCCCGCCGTCGTCAACGCTGTGATCGACGCGCTCAAGCCGTTCAACGTGGTCGACATCGACATGCCGTGCACGCCGGCCCAGGTGTGGCGGGCGATGCAGGGTCGGAGTTTCCGCACCGACCTTGCGATAACCGATGATTGACGCTGGCCCTCCAGCTCTCCGGGCCCGCCAAAGCACACCCGCCACGGGCGCGAACGACAGGGTGGGGGTGCTTCGTTGAGCGTGGCACGAGGTCTGGCCGACGGACGCGCCATCGAGCTGCGGGCCACGCGGGTGCCGTTCGTGTCGGCCACGGTGGTACGGGCCGAGCGGCCGACGTCGGCCAAGGCCGGTGACACCGCCATCGTCCTGCCCAACGGCGACATCGAGGGCTTCGTGGGCGGGGCCTGCGCCGAGACGTCGGTGAGGATTGAAGCGCTCGGCTGTCTGGAGCGCGGCGCCTCGATGCTCCTGCGCATCGTCGGCGAGTCGGGCGAAGGTGAGCCGTCGGTCGATCCGGTCGGTCAGCGCACCGTCGCCAATCCCTGTCTGTCGGGCGGGACGCTGGAGATCTTCCTCGAACCGATCATCCCGCCGGCGCTCGTCTACACGATCGGTACCAGCCCGATCGCCCTGGCCCTCAACCGGGGGGCCGGCCTCTTCGGCTTCGATCTGCGTCTCGTCGATGAGCTGCCGGTCCCGATGCCCGCCGATGTGTCGGCGGTCGTGGTGGCTTCACATGGGCGGGGCGAGGAGGCCGCGTTGACGGTGGCCTCCGGCGCCGGTGTGCCCTACGTCGGTCTCGTGGCCAGCCGCAAGCGGGGCGAGGCGGTGCTCGGTTCGCTCGAGATGTCGGACGAGCACAGGCAACCGATCCACACCCCCGCCGGGCTCGACATCGGCGCCCAGACCCCGGAGGAGATCGCCCTGTCGATCCTGGCCGAGATCGTGGCCCTCCGACCCCGACTGGAGTCGGATGTGGACGCCCATGATCTCGAACATCACGATCACAAGGCGGCGGCGCCCGACATCCCGGCCGTGGAAACGGTGGTGGATCCGGTGTGTGGGATGTCGGTCGCCGCTGTTGCCGCTTCGCTCCACGTCGAGCACAAGGGCACGACCGTGTACTTCTGCGGTCCGGGCTGCATGCAGGCCTTCACGGCCTCACCCGATGACTACCCCTAGGATTCAGCTCCTGAGCGACTGGACCGCCTCCAGGCTCTGAAGGAGACGGTGGTTGGCCGCCCGTTCCTTCGCGCTGTTGATCGGTGACACCGGCCCGTCAGCAGGAACCGGCCCTCGATCCGCCCGAGATGACACAAACGTTGTCGTCATCGCCGCCGTCGACCCGGTTCGTGCCACCGCCGCCGTCGAGGAAGTCGTCGCCGTCCTCGCCGAACATGGTGTCGTTGCCGTCGCCGCCCATGGCGATGTCGTCACCGGATCCGGCATGGATCCCGTCGTCGCCGCCTCCACCCACGATCGTGTCGCGAGCCGACCCGCCGTAGAGTTCGTCGTTGTCGGGGCCACCGTCGATGTAGTCGTTGCTCCGACCGCCGTCGATGTAGTCGTTTCC
>JAOUGG010000872.1 GCA_029857855.1 Acidimicrobiia bacterium
CCAGTACACGCCCGAGGAGATCCGGGCGATCACCACCGAGACCGACCACCGCCACACCTACACGACCGCGCACGCCTATCAGCCTGACGCGATCAGCCAGGCCATCGAGAACGGCGTGCGCTGTATCGAGCACGGCAACCTGCTCGACGAACCGACGGCCACTCGGATGGCCGAACTCGGGGTGACGATGGTGCCGACGCTCGTCACCTACCGGGTGATGCGCGAGTCGGGCGCCAAGTTCGGCATGCCCGAGCGCAACCTGGAGAAGAATCAGGGCGTGTTCGAACTGGGCCAGAACTCGATCGGGGTGGCCCGGGCCGCCGGGGTGCAGCTCGGGTTCGGCACCGATCTGCTCGGCGAGCTGCAACCGGCGCAGAACCAGGAGTTCGCCATCCGGGCCGAGCTGGAGCCGGCGGTCGACGTGTTGCGGTCGATGTACGACGTGAACGTGCGGCTCTGCCGGGCCGAGGGGCGGATCGGTCGTCTGGAGCCGGGCTACTCGGCCGACGTCGTCGTCTCGAACGTCGATCCGCTCGCCAACCTCGCCGGGCTGGCTGAACCCGACGCTGCGCTGGCCGCCGTCGTCTGCCGTGGCGGCATTGTGTTCGACCGCACTGCCTTCGACCGCACCGAGTGAACGGTTCCGAGTAGCTCATGGCCTCGCACCCCGAATCCGACCGGACCTGACCGGTGGCTGACCGGCCGCTCATCATCGACGGGTTGCAGTACGGCAACTGGTCGCAGGAGATCTTCGCCCAGATGCACGCCGGCGGGGTGGCCGCCGTCCACGCCACCATCTGCTATCACGAGAACTTCCGGGAGACGGTGGCCAACATCGAACGATGGAATCGCCGGTTCGAGCGCTACCCGGAGTACATCACACCCGGCCGGAGCGCCGACGACATCCGTCGGGCCCACGCCGAGGGGCGGACCGCCATCGTGTTCGGCTTCCAGAACTGCTCGCCGATCGAGGACGACATCGGGCTGATCGAAATCGTCCACACCCTGGGCGTCCGGTTCATGCAGCTCTCGTACAACAACCAGAGCCTCCTGGCCACCGGCTGCTACGAGGCCGAGGACCCGGGCATCACCCGGTTCGGTCGCCAGGCCATCGCCGAGATGAACCGGGTTGGACTGGTGATCGACATGTCGCACTCGGCCGAGCGTTCGACGCTGGAGGCCATCGAGCTGTCGGAGCGGCCCATCGCCGTCACCCACGCCAATCCGGCGTCGTGGCATCCGGCGCTTCGCAACAGGTCCGACGACGTGCTGCGGGCCCTGGCCGAGTCGGGCGGGATGCTGGGTTTCAGCACCTACCCCCACCATTTGCGCAACGGGGGTGACTGCACGCTGCAGGAGTTCTGCACCATGATCGCCGACACGGCCGACCTGATGGGCGTCGACCACATCGGCATCGGCTCCGACCTCTGCCAGAACCAGCCCGACTCGGTGGTGGAGTGGATGCGGGTCGGGCGGTGGTCGAAGGAGGCCGACTACGGGGAGGGCTCGGCCGACAACCCGGGCTTCCCTCCCCAGCCGTCGTGGTTCGGCGACAACACCGATTTCAACAACCTGATCGACGGCTTGACCGCGGCCGGATTCAGCAGCGAGGACACGGCCAAGGTGCTGGGCGGCAACTGGCTGTCGTTCTTCGAGCGCTCGTTCGGTCGGGCATGAACATAACAGGTCCGGTCGCCCGTCGCCCGCCGCAGCAGGTGATGCGTCTGGAGCGGATGGGATCACGATTCGGTACCCGCTTGAGTTTCATGCGCTCGGTGCTTCGCCGCCTCGGCGGCGAGGGATGGTCGATCGAGCAGACCCGGTGCGACTGGGATGATGACGGCTACGGCACCGCCGTCTACACCGCCCGGGGCCCGCATCGCACGTACAGCCTCATCGCCTACTCGGCCCACCTCGACCCGGCGGAACGCTCGGATCGAGTCATCGCCGAGCGGTGGGACGCCGCGTTCGCGCTCTTCGACGGGGAGCCGACCGACGAGGACGTCGCCCGCCTCGCCGCCAATGTGCCCCGACAGGAGGCCGGCCGCTGCTCCAGCAGGGAGCTGACCCTCAGCCGGGCCAACCGGAGCGTGCGGCTGTTCGATCACGTCGTGGCGTCGTTGGCCTCGGGCCGTCAACCGGATAGGCGACTGGTCAACCGGATCGGGTATTTGATGCGGACGACGGCGGTCTACGGCAACGGCAAGTTCGGTCTGTCGGACCGGGACCGGGTGCGTGATCGTCCGGAGCTGGCCGAGCCCTACCAGGCCGAGCTGCTCACGGTGTA
>JAOUGG010000874.1 GCA_029857855.1 Acidimicrobiia bacterium
GGATACACCTACTCTCACCACCCAGGTGGGGCCGCGGTCGGGCTTGCAGTCCTCGACATCATCGAGTCCGAACACCTGGTCTCGAGGGCGGCGGCCTCGGGTGCCCACCTGCTGGCCGGGCTCGCCGAGCGTCTTGGCAGTTCGCCGTTTGTCGGAGACATACGAGGGGCCGGGTTGCTGGTAGCCGTCGAGCTCGTGGCGGAACGCGAGTCGCGGGCGCCATTCCCACGGGTCGAGAGAGTGGCGGAGCGGGTCCGAGCCGAATTGATGCGCCGCGGTGTGATCGGTTACCTGGTGACCGGCTGTGCCGATGGCATCGACGGCGATGCGCTTGCCTTCGGGCCTCCCCTCACGATCACCCTCGCCGAACTCGACCTCGTGTCCGACGCCCTCGCAGCGGCGATTGGTTCCGTTCTGGGGTTTTCGTCAGCCTGAAAAGGCGTCCTGCCGGGTCCCGATCCGGATTTCGGGCTCACCCCCTACGAGGCCGTGCCTGATGAGTTCTGGTGACCCGACTCCATCCTGGCCTTCGGGACCGGCCCGCTGGTGATCAAGACTTGACGTGTCGCCGGTCGTTTGGGTGCAAGATCTCGATTCTTTCCCTCAACAAAAGGGTGGTTGAGAGCCCCCCGATAGAAGCGGCTGGATACGATCGGCGAACAGAGCTTGGAGGAGACTCTTGCGCCGGTTCATGGCCCTCGTCATGGCGACCCTCGTCGCCCTCATCATCGCGGCTCCCACCGCGACGGCCCAGGAAGAGGGTGTCACCCTCATCATCGGGCTCACCCAGCCGTGGGAGACGCTCAACCCGACCATCGGATTCGCCGTCAGCGAATACGAGTTCTGGAACATCCAGTATGCGACCCTCACCTCGAAGGCCGCCGAGGACTACGCCCCCATTCCTGGTCTGGCCGAATCGTGGGTCGAGAACGATGCGGGGATCAGCTACACGTACACCCTGCGCGACGGGCTGGCGTGGTCCGACGGTACCCCCCTCACCGCCGAGGACATCGTCTGGAACATCAACACCGGCCGCGACCAGGAGTGGTCGAACATGCTGGCCACCGTCCAGAATCTCACCGCCGAGGCGGTTGACGACCGCACCGTGACGATCACGTCCTCCGTGCCCGACCCCAAGCTCCCGAACATGGACGTGTACATCGTTCCGAAGCACAT
The DNA here is from genome assembly GCA_029857855.1 of Acidimicrobiia bacterium. Classification (GTDB taxonomy): domain Bacteria; phylum Actinomycetota; class Acidimicrobiia; order Acidimicrobiales; family SZUA-35; genus JAHELU01. The sequence goes on from JAOUGG010000874.1 coordinate 1,177, forward strand.
CTGGGAGAGTGTCGCCACCGATGGCGAGGCCGTCTCCACCTACGAGGCGCTCGACGGTGTCGGTAGCGGTCCCTTCACACTCGTCGAATACAAATCCGAAGAGTTCATCCGTATGGCAGCCAACCCGAACTTCTACGACGGCCAGGTTCCGATCGACGAACTCATCTTCCGGTATTTCTCCAACCCGGATGCGATGGTCGCCGCTCTTCAGCAGGGCGAGATCGACGCCGCAACCGATATCCCGCCATCTGCCGTCGAAACGCTGGAAGCGGATCCCGACATCGAGATGGTCGCCGGCTTCCAGGGAGGCTTCGACGAGATCGCCACCAACGGCGGCAAGGCAGAGGGTCAGCCCCATCCTGCTTTCTCCGACATCGAGTTCCGGCAGGCCATCTCGCTGGGCATCGACAAAGCGGCGGCGGTGGAGGACCTCTGGTTCGGCCTGGCGGAAGTGGCGACGACGATCAGTGTCGGTGCAGACCTGAAGTGGGTGCCGGAGATTCCGGCCGACAAGTCGCTCGAGTACGACCCGCAACGCGCCATCGAGATCCTCGACGCCGGTGGATACGTCGACACAGACGGCGATGGCATCCGGGAGATGCCAGGAGGTGGCGAGAACATCGTCATCAAGCATGCCGTCAACACCGACTCCGACCTGGCGCCCGCCATAGGTGAACTGTTCAGCGGGTGGATGAATGCGATCGGGATCGGAGTGGAGCTCGATTCGTACGATCAGAACCAGCTGATCGATGTCATCTACGAAGGCACGTACGACACCTTCTATTGGGGGTGGGTGCCCTTCGTCGACCCGGATCCGATGTTGAGCTACTTCACGGCGGCGGAACTCGGCAACTGGAACGATGCCAACTGGTCGAACGACACCTTCGACCAGCTCTACGCCGAGCAGAACCAGGAGGTCGACCCCGATCGTCGCCTCGAGATCGTCCACGAGATGCTCACGATCCTCTACGACGACGCTGTCTACTTCCCGCTCTGGTACGCCCCCGACCTCCAGGCCTATCGGACCGATCGTTTCGAAGGTTGGGTCCGCCAGCCCGCCGACATCGGACCGGTCATCTTCTCGCAGAGTTCTCCGTCGTACGCG
>JAOUGG010000873.1 GCA_029857855.1 Acidimicrobiia bacterium
CGTGATCCCCAGGGCCTGGTCTGCGGCAACGTGTTCGCCGGATCTGCTCCGTCGACCCGGCCGTCGCGCAACAAGGGCGTCGATCCGACGGCGGCCTGCCCGGCCGGGACTCCGGTCGCCGACGGGCAAGTGGGTGCCGGTCGCCCCAACGAGGGATGACCGAAGCGGTCTCGATCGACCGCTGGGTTTCACGTGACAACATGCGCTCTTCGAGCGCTTCCGAGGGAGGAAAGAGTGGACATGAGCGGGAACAACAACGGCGGGCAGGGTCTGCGGATCGGCGTGTTCGGTCTCGGCTATGTCGGTGCGGTGACGGTGGCCGGGCTGGCGAAGTTGGGTCATACGGTGATCGGTGTCGACATCGCATCCCACAAGGTCGCCGACCTGAATCGGGGTAAGGCACCGGTCGTGGAACCCGGTCTCGACGACATCCTCGCGGAGTACACGCGCCGCGGGACCATCTCCGCCGCGGTCGATCCGGCGGAAGTGGCGCGATCCGTCGACATGATCATGCTCGCCGTTGGCACGCCCTCGACCTCGTCGGGCGGCGTCGACGATCGGCACCTTCTCGCCGCGGCCGCCGAGATCGGTGAGGGCCTGCGGGCCAACCCGCGTCCTTTCGTCCCGGTCATCAGCCGTTCGACGTCACTTCCGGAGGTCCACTATCGGGTTCGAATCCGGCTCGAGACCACATCACGCCGTGTCCTCGGCCCCAACCTGGGCTACGCCTGCCATCCGGAATTCCTGCGGGAGGCGTCGGCTCTCGACGACTTCTTCGATCCGCCGGCGATCGTCGTCGGCTCCGACGAACCGCTCACCTTCGACCTCACGAGACGGCTCTATCCCGGCATCGACGCCCCGATGATCGAGGTCGGGGTCGGTGAGGCGGCGATGGTGAAGTACGCCGCCAACTGCTACCACGCGGCCAAGGTCACGTTCGCCAACGAGATCGGCCGACTCTGCGCCGAACTCGACATCAACTCGATCGACGTCATGGACATCTTCTGTCGAGACGACAAGCTGAACATCTCGGCCAAGTACCTGCGTCCCGGCAGCCCGTTCGGCGGGTCGTGCCTCCCGAAGGACCTGCGTGCGGTGATCGACATGGCCCGGCAGCGGGCGGTGCCGCTGCCGATGCTCTCGGGCATTCTGCTGTCGAACCGCGACCAGGTGGATCTGATCTGTGATCAGGTCCTCGCCGAGCTGCCCAGCCGGGTCGCCATCATCGGCATGGCGTTCAAGGAGGGCACCGACGACCTGCGCGAGGCGCCGATGGTGGCCGTGGTCGAACGGCTGAAGGGCAAAGGTGTCGACGTTTCGGTCTACGACGGTCAGCTGGCGGTCGACCGTCTGCACGGCGCCAACCGCACGTTCGCCCTCTCCGCCCTGCCGCACCTCGTCGATCTGGTCCAGGACGATCTCGCCGCCGTGGTCGCCGGCGCCGACGTCGTGGTGGTCAGCCACAGCCTCGACGACGAGAAGTGGTCGTCGGTCGACCTCGACCAGGACTCGGTCATACTCGACCTCTGCAACGTCGGGGCGCTGACCTCACACCCTGGGTACCACGGCCTCTACTGGCCCGGTCCCCGACCGGCGGTGGCGGTTGGCTGAGCCGGTTGACGGTCGATCGTCGCCCCGACTGCCGCGCCTCGTCCCCGCACTTCTTCTGACAGCCGCCGCTCTCCTGATCGGTTGCTCGGGGGGAGGCGACGAGTCCTCGACCGATCCGACGGTCTCGTCGTCGGCATCCTCGTCATCCTCCTCTGCTGAGGACACTCCCGAGGAACAGAGCACGTCCTCATCGATCGCCACGGCGAGCGCCGATTCCGTGGTCGACGGCACCATTAACGCATCTGGTGGTGTCGTCGACCTCGGCGGTGCGCAGGTCCGGCACGAGTCCGGTGTGGTGATCACGCTCAAACGGCTGCTGGTCGAGCCGTCGTACGTGATCCTGGAGTTCAGTGCCGCCAACGGCTCGTCTGACGAGGTGGCGTTGGCCGGCGACACCAACCAGGGGATCATCCTCGAGGTCGACGACCCGGCGGTGACCATGACCTACCAGGCCCCCAGCGTCAACGAGACGCTGGAGCTCTCGTCTGGCGAGGTGCTCGAGGCGGAGATCGTGTTCCTCGGCGTGCTGCCGGACAACGCATCGACGATGGACATCACCTTCAATCCCGGACCCGAACTCGACGGCGACGTGGCCGAACCGACCATAGAGGCGACCGGCTTCCCGATCGCAGCGGACGGCGGCTGAACGCCATTCAACCTCGGAACGACC
>JAOUGG010000875.1 GCA_029857855.1 Acidimicrobiia bacterium
GAGCTGAAACGAGGTCTCGACGCCCCGATCTGCCTCACCTGGGAACTCACCTACGCCTGCAACCTGGCCTGCATCCATTGCCTGAGCTCCAGCGGTCGGCGTGATCCCCGTGAGCTGTCGACTGCCGAGGCGAAAGCGGTCATCGACGAGCTCCGGGATCTGCAGGTCTTCTATGTCAACATCGGCGGTGGTGAGCCCACGATCCGCACCGACTTCTTCGAGTTGATCGACTACGCCACGACCAGCGGCGTCGGCGTCAAGTTCTCGACCAACGGTTCCCGGATCGACGCCGCAACGGCCCGCCTGCTGGCGGCCATGGACTACACCGACATCCAGATCTCGCTCGACGGCGCCGACGCGACCACCAACGACCCGGTGCGGGGCGACGGTTCGTTCGCCACCGCCATTGCGGCCATGGACCATCTCGCCGCCGCCGACTTCGGACCGTTCAAGATCAGCGTGGTGATGACCCGCCACAACATCGCCCAACTCGATGAGTTCGCCGTCCTCGCCGACCACTACGGGGCCGAACTGCGCCTGACCCGCCTCCGCCCTTCGGGGCGGGGCGTCGACAGCTGGCACGAGTTGCACCCCACCCAGGATCAGCAGGTCGAGCTGTACCACTGGCTGCTCGACCGGCCCGGTGTCCTCACCGGCGACTCATTCTTCCACCTCAACGCGCTCGGGTCGGGCAGCCTGGAGGGCCTCAACCTCTGCGGGGCCGGGCGGGTCGTCTGTCTGATCGACCCGGTCGGCGACGTCTACGCCTGCCCGTTCGTCCTCCACGACGAGTTCAAGGCCGGCAACGTCCGGGACCCGGGCGGGTTCCCGACCATCTGGCGATCCTCTCCCCTCTTTCTTGAGCTGCGTGAACCCCAATCCGCCGGTGCCTGCGCCAGCTGCGGCCAGTTCGACGCCTGCCAGGGCGGGTGCATGGCGGCCAAATTCTTCACCGGCCTTCCGCTCGACGGACCCGATCCGGAGTGTGTGAGCGGGCACGGGCAGGAAGCCCTGGCCGCCACGGGGTCGGCCCGGCGGCCGTCCTCGACCTCCGACCACTCGAAACCGACCCCGGTCCGGTTCATCGGCCGTGCCGCGTTCGTCGGCTGATGACCACCGACCCGACCACCGACACGCCGGTCGATCCCACCGGTGGGGGGCTCTCGATCCTTGGCAACACGGTCCGTCATCCGGTCGATCACGTCGAATGTTTTCCCGCCCCGGAGGGATGCACCTCGGTACGATTCGCAACCGAGGAACTCATGTCAATGTGCCCGGTTACGTCTCAGCCCGACATCTCGTCGGTGGTCATCGAGTACGAGCCCGATCAACGATGCGTCGAGTCGAAGTCGTTGAAACTGTTCCTGTGGTCGTTCCGGGATCGAGCGGTGTTCGCCGAGGCGCTGGCGGTGCAGATCGCCGACGAGATCTTCACGTCAGCGGAGCCACACCGGGTCAAGGTCACGCTGACGCAGCGACCGCGGGGCGGAATCGAGCTGCAGACGATCGGCGAGCGCAGCCGCTAGCTTGAAGGCGGGCCACCACGGCCCCGAGAAAGGAATCAAACATGTCCGGAGTGGTAGACGGAATCCTGGCGCAGTTGGGACCGGCGGGAATGGCGCAGATCGCCCGCGGCCTCGGAGCCGACGAGAGTGCAGTCGGTGGGGCGATCGCCGCCGCGATACCGGCCATCATCGCCGGGATGGCCAACAACACCCGGCAGGACGACGGGGCCGAGTCGCTGTCGAACGCTTTGAACGACCACAGTCCGTCGATCTTCGAGGATCTCGGTTCCCTGCTCGGCGGCGGCGGAGCATCCGATGGCGCCAAGATCCTGGGTCACGTCCTCGGTCAGCGACGACCGGCGGTCGAGGAGAACATCGCCGAGCAGTCCGGTGTCAACATCGACCTGATCATGAAGCTCCTGCCCATCCTGGCCCCGCTCGTGATGGGTTACCTGTCGAAACAGAAGCAGTCCCAGGGCCTCGATCCCGGCGGCATCGGCGAGATGCTGAACGCCGAACGGCAACAGGTCGAAACCCGCCAACCGGGCCTTGGCGGCTTGGCCTCCATCCTCGACGCCGACGGCGACGGGTCGGTGATCGACGACATCATCGGTGGGCTCAGCGGCCGGTAACGGCGCCGATCCGCCGCTCGACCGGCGGTCCGCCGGCTTCGAACTCGGGTTCACCACGTCCCCGTCCGTCGGGCGGGACGTCGGTGACCTCCCGGTCGGCCACCCGCCCGACGGCCGACAACGGATTCGATACCTGCTGGTT
>JAOUGG010000106.1 GCA_029857855.1 Acidimicrobiia bacterium
CGGGATCCCAGGCGTCGAGTTCCTCCAGTACCGGGGACCCGATATCGACCAGTACCAACGCCGTACCGAGCGTGTCGGCCAGCAGATCACCGCTCGACGGCCGATCGAGCGACAGCACGGGGAAACCGTTGTCCGGGTCGGGATCGAGGTCGTGGACCGCCAGGCCGATGATCGGCGAGAGGCGGTGGTCCGCGTCCGTCATCGCAGGTTCGAATCCGGCGGCCTCCCCAACCTGACCCAGGATCCGGGAGGCCATCGCGGCCATCGTGGCGACACAGATCCAGCGACCATCCCGGTACACGTCTGCCAGCTGTTGCCGCAGCTGGTCACATTCCGCGTCGCTGACGGCGCGGAGCACGCGCAGAACGACGGAGAGCCCCGCAGGTGGGAGCCCGCTCAGGTCAGCGGCGGGAGCCGCCGGGAACGATCCGGTAGACGTCGTAGACGCCGTCGACGCCGCGGAGGCTGCGCATCAGCGACGTGAGGTGCGACGGGTCGGCGATCTCGAACTCGAAGGCGAGGCGGGCGATGCGGTCGTCGGTGGTGGCGGTGGAGCAGTTGATGATGTTCACGTGCTGCTCGGAGAACGCCCGTGACACATCGGCGAGGAGATGCGATCGGTCGTAGGCCTTGACCTCGAGCGAGGCGACGAAGTGGTCGGCCTCCATGGCCGCGTCCCATTCGGCGTCGATCAGACGGTCGTTCTGGGCGCTGGCGAGCGACTCGGCGTTCGCGCAATCGGTTCGGTGGATCGAGACGCCGCGACCACGTGTGACGAAGCCCATGATCTCGTCGCCCGGCACCGGCGTGCAGCAGCGCGACAGGCGCACGAGCACGTCGTCGAGACCCTCGATCCGGACCCCGACCGCTCCTGGCGGCTCCCGCTTGGCCGGAACCATCTCCGACTGGTACTCACCGGGCGGCGGGTTCGACCGGAGGTCACGAGGCTCGCCGGACTTGATCCGTTTGAGCCGGGCGGCCACCGACTGCGCGCTGATATGGCGCTCACCGATCGCCGCATAGAGCAAGTCGGCGTCGGTGTAGTTCATTTCGGTGGCGACACCGATGATGGTCTCGCCGGCCTTCTGTCCGAAGTCGGACAGGCGCAGGCCCTCCTTCTTCAGTGCCCGCTTCAGATCCTGTTCACCGGCGGAGATGGCGTCGTCGCGGCGTTCACGGGAGAACCATTGACGGATCTTCGACGACGCCCGATTCGAGACGACGAAGTTCAGCCAGTCGCGTGACGGCCCGGCACCGACGACCTTGGAGGTGAAGATCTCGACGGTCTCACCGGAATGAAGCGGTTCGGACAGCGACACCAGCTTGCCGTCGACTTTGGCCCCGACGCAGCGGTGACCGATGTCGGTGTGGATGGCGTAAGCGAAGTCGATCGGGGTCGAGTTGGCCGGGAGCGTGGTGACCTGCCCCTGCGGCGTGAAAACGAAGATCTCCTCGTGGTCGAGATCGACCTTGAGGTTCTTCATGAACTCGTCGGGGTCGGAGGTCTCCTTCTCCCAATCGATGATGCGGGTCAGCCACGGCAGATCGACCGACGAGCCGCTGCCGTTGGCCGCGTCCTTGTAGACGTAGTGGGCGGCCACACCGCTCTCGGCCCGGTTGTGCATCTCCCTGGTGCGGATCTGCACCTCGATCGGCTTGCCCTGCGGCCCCACCACCGTGGTGTGGAGGGACTGGTAGAGGTTGAACTTGGGCATGGCCACATAGTCCTTGAACCGGCCCTGAACCGGCTTCCATGTGGCGTGGATCGAGCCCATCGCGGCGTAGCAGTCGCGAACGGTCTCGACGATGACCCGGATGCCGACGAGATCATTGATCTCGTCGAATGTCTTGCCCTTGAGCTGCATCTTCTCGTAGATCGAGTAGAGATGCTTCTCGCGGCCGATGACGGTGGCCTTGATGCCCAGCTCGACCACCCGGTCGTTGACCTGTTCGAGCACTTGGGTCAGATACGTCTCCCGTTCGGGTGCCCGTTCGGCCACCATGTGCTCGATCTCGGCGTAGCGCTTGGGATGGAGGGCGGCGAAGCTCAGATCCTCCATCTGCATTTTGATCTCCTGCATGCCCAGGCGATGGGCCAGCGGTGCATAGACCTGGAGCGACTCGAGCGCGATCCGTTCCTGTTTCCAGGCCGGCAGGGCCGCCAGGGTGCGAAGGTTGTGGAGGCGATCGGCGAGCTTGATGATCAGCACCCGCATGTCGTTCGACATGGCCACCATCATCTTGCGCATGGTGGCGGCCTGCTGGGCCTCCTTCGAGTCGAAGCGGACCCGATCGAGCTTGGTCACGCCGTCGACGATGGCCGCCACTTCGGGACCGAAGGCCCGATCGATGTCCTCCAACTCGATGCGGGTGTCCTCAACCGCGTCGTGGAGGAGGGCGGCGCAGATCGACACCTCGTCGAGACCGAGTTCGGCAATGATCCGAGCCACGGCGAGCGGGTGGACGATGTACGGTTCACCCGATTTGCGGCGCTGGGTCTGGTGGGCTCGGGCCGCCGTCTGGTAGGCCCGGGTGACGATCTCGATCTGCTGCTCGCGACGAGCCCCGTCGAACCGTTTGATCAGCGGTTCGACCTGCGCTTCGATCGTGCGCCGTTTCCGGCGCCATGGGAGGACCCGCTCGACCGTTACCACGTGACTCGACAGCGCTCCAATATTGCTAGAGGGACCGGGCGGCCCGACACAACGGGCCTGTTCAGACTATATCGAACCCCGACCCCCGGACTTGATTCGCGTCCACGAGTAGCAGCCCCCTTCGGGCCGCCCGGGGGCGTTCAGCGACGCTTACCCTTCTTGCGCGGCCGCGGCGGGCCGCCTCCGGGGGTTATGAGACGGGGGTCGAATCCGTCGGGGGAGATCGGCTGTTCGTCGTGATCGCCGCTGCCGTTCAGGGATTCGTCGGCGGCATCGGCGTCGCCACCCTTTGCCGCCCGCTCCCGGCGCCGAGCCTCGATCTGGGCAGCCCGACGTTGATCGGGCTGGCGTTCCTTGAGAATGACCAGCAGCGGTGCGGCCACGAAGATCGACGAATACGTGCCCGACAGCAGACCGATGAACAGGGCAAGCCCGAAATCGCGGAGGCCGGCGCCACCCAGCAGGAACGAACCGATGATGAGCATCGACAACACCGGGAGAACGGTGGTGATCGTGGTGTTGATGGACCGCATCAGAACCTGGTTCATCGACACGCTGACCAGCTCGGACGGTTCGAGTCGCTCGCCGAGCAATCCGCGGTCGTTCTCGAGCACCTTGTCGTAGACGACGACGGTGTCGTAGAGCGAGTAGCCGAGGATCGTCAAGAGTGCGATAACCGTGGCCGGGCTGACCTCGAAGCCGAACAGCGAGTAGACCCCGGCAACGAGGACCAGGTCGTGAACAACGGCAACGAGGGCGCCGACGGCCATGCGCCATTCGAGACGCCAGGCCAGGTACAGGGCAACGGCGATGAAGAAGAAGACCAGCGCTCGGATCGCCTTCGACGTGATCTGATCACCCCACGTCGGGCCGATCTGCGACACGCTGACCTCATCGCGGGTCGTGCCGGCCAGATCCGAGAGTTGACTGATGATCTCATCGCTGCGTTCGAGCGCCGCGGTTCCCGACTGGACCTGGATGATCGACAGGTTCGACGTGCTCACGAGCGTGATGCGGGCATCCTCGGCGGCCGAAACGGCATCGCGGGCATCCCCGACGGTCACGTTGTCACCGACCGGGACCTCCCAGATACCACCGCCCTCGAAATCGATGCTGAGGTTGAGGCCCCGAGTCAGCAGGAGCACAATCGACGCCAGCACCAGGAAGCCGGAGACGGCCATGCTGATCCGCCACTTCGGGCGGAAGTCGATGGTGGAGCGACCGGCGAAGACGTCACCGAGAAAACTCATTCTGAACCTCCTGCGAGCGAGGGAAGGCCGAGAAGGCGAGGGTTCTTCTCGACCGCGCCGCGCTGGGCCAACCAGGCCAGCGCCGGGCGCATGAACATCCACGAGATCAGAAGGTCGAGGATGGTGGCCAGGCCGAGGTAGAAGGCGAACCCCCGTACCGCACCGACGGTCAACCAGTAGAGCAGCACGGCGGCGATGAGGCTGACCACATCGGCTTTGACGATGGTGGAGATGGCGCTCTGGTAGGCCCGCTCGATGGCGGTCGGAACCCTCCGTCCGGAGACATAGGACTCCTTCACGTTCTCGAAATAGACGATGTTCGAGTCGGCCGACACACCGATGGCCACGATGAGACCGACCACACCGGCCAGACTGAGAGCCAGCCCGTATCTGTCACCGAACCAGGCGACGATCGTCCACAGCAACATCCCCGACAGGATCAGACCGGAAATGGCGACCAGGCCGGCGAGGCGGTAGTACGCAAGCAGGTAGGTGGCGACCAGGATCAGCCCGATGATGCCGGCGATGACACCGGCGTCGAGGACGTCGTGACCGATCGTCGCCGAGACGGTGCGGATCTCCTGCGCCTGCAGTTCGAGCGGCAGCGCACCAAAGCGGAGCGCCTCGGCCAACAGCCGGGCCTCCTCCTCCTCGAACGCCCCGGAGATCACGATCTGATCCCGGGCGAAGGTTTCGGCGTTGATGCTGGGCGCCGAGATGACCTGGTGGTCGAGGACGATGGCCAGGCGCCCGCTCGGGCACAGATTGGGATCGGGGTTGAGGGCGTAACACGAACGGGCCGCGGCGTTGAACTGATCGATGCCCCCGGCGCCGGGACGGAAGACAGGATTGACCTCCCAGCCGCTGCCGGTGAAGTCGAGTGACACTTCGGCGGTCTCGACGACCTCACCGGTCAACATCGTCGGACCGAGGCACAGCCGGTTGCCGTCGCGGTCATCCAACACGACATAGGCGTCCGCCTCATCCGCGTTGTCGGGCGTGACGCCCTCGATCGAGCACGCCTCGGCCGCGGCGAGCTGATCCGGGGTGAGGGTCGACTGCGGCGTGGGCGTCGGAGCGACGGTCGAGTCGGTCGCGTCGTCCTCGGTGGCCGTGGTCGACGTGCTGTCGGCCGTGTCGTCGGCTGCGGAGGTGGTCGAGGTCGCGTCGTTGCCGGCTTCGGTGGTCGACGTCGACTCGTCCTGGGCGAGCACGAGCGGGCTGAATCGACCGGCCTGTCCGGCCATCGATCCCTCCTCATCCGCGGTGGAGTCGGTGGTGCCATCGCCGGAGTCGCTGGTTGTGTCCTGGCTGGTGGCGTCGGTCGTGTCGGTGGAACCGGAACCGTCGTCGACACCTTCGCCGGTCAGGTCGTCGAGGTTGATCGGATTACCGTTCTCGTCGGTGAGATCGAGGTTGCTCAGGTCCGGACCGAGATCGAAGATGACGGGGCGGAACCGCAGCTCGGCGGTCTGTTGCAGCCGCTCCAGGGCCTGCTCCTGGTCCTCGACCACACCGGGCAGGGCGACAACGATGTTGGTGCCCTGGCGGGAGATCTCGGGTTCGGCCACGCCGATCTCGTCGATGCGGCCCCGCAACAGCTCGACGGTGAGGTCGAGCGACTCGTCGGTGACGTCGTCACCGCTGGTGCTGGTCGGTTCGAGGACGACCGAGACGCCGCCCTGAAGATCGAGGCCGAGGAGCGGCTGGTTGCCGGCGACGACCGTGTAGACGATTCCCAGGAAAGCGGCGGCGACCACCGAGAGGGATGAGATTTTCGCTCCGCGTGACATCACTCGTCCTCGTCACCGGCGGCGTTGTCGACGATCTTGCTGGCCACCGAACTCCTCGTCATGCGCAGCTCGACGCCGTCGGCCACATCGAGCCAGAGGATCTCGCCGTCTACGGCGTTGACGAACCCGTAGATTCCGGAGCTGGTCACCACCTCGTCGCCCTCGACCAGGGACGCCAGCAGTTCACGGTGCTGCTTGGCCCGTCGCTGTTGGGGCAGAAACAGGATCAGGTACATGGCCAGGCCGAAGCCGATGAGAATGACGAAATCCATGGGGGATCACCTCCAGCCTGGAGACGCTAGCGCTTCCAGGTCCTGTCGCGGCATCACGACCGCTGTCTTCACAGGTCTGTAGTTCGGATGGTTTGGGGACGTTCACACGACCCGGGCTCGACGTTTGTTCCGGAGTCGGGCCGCCTCGTGGCAGGCCGCCTAGGACGGCGTCTCGTCCGGTGCCCAGATTTCCCAGACACGGCGTCGCAGGTCTTCGAACCTACCCTCTGCGATCGCGGTTCGCATCCGCTCGGTCAGATCGGCCAGCCAGGCCAGATTATGGAGCGTGATGATCCGCCCGGCCGTGGGCTCGTTGGTCACGAGCAGGTGCCGGATGTAGGCCCGGGAGTACCTCGATGACAGCGGATGGTCGAAGTCGGGATCGATCGGCCCGTCGTCGCGGGAGAACCGCAGATTCCGGAGGTTCAACCGCCCCTGCGAGGTGAGGGCCGTACCGTGGCGGGCCAGTCGCGTCGGGAGCACACAGTCGAACATGTCGATGCCGTTGTGCACCGCTTCGATCAGGCCGACCGGGTCGCCGAGGCCCATGAAATAGCGGGGCTGGTCGACGGGTAGGGCACCGGTACTGGCCGAGAGGGCGGGCACCATTTCGGGGCGGCTCTCCCCCACCGACAGCCCGCCAACGGCGTAGCCGTCGAAGCCGATGGCCACGGTACGCTCCGCCGACTCGGCCCGCAGATCCAGCTCGGTGCCGCCCTGCACGATGCCGAACTGGGCCTGATCGGCCCGGTTGTGGGCCGCCCGACAGCGCTCGGCCCACCGCAACGTCAACTCCAGCTCACTGCGGAGCTGTTTGTGGGACGCCGGGAGCGTCGAGCAGACGTCGAGCACCATGGCGAAGTCGGCGCCGAGCTGCTGCTGGACCTCAACGGCCCACTCGGGGCTCAACTCGACGAGGGAGCCGTCGTACACCGACTTGAAGGTGGCGGCCTCCTCGGTGATCTTCGGGCTGAGCGAGAAGATCTGGTAGCCGCCCGAATCGGTGAGGAGGTGGCCGTTCCAGTCCATGAACCGGTGGAGCCCACCCAGCTCGGCGATGAGTTCGGCGCCCGGCCGTTCCATCAGGTGGTAGGTGTTGGCCAGCACGATCGGCGGCGCCAGTTGCTCGAGGTCGGCGGTGTCGAGCGTCTTGACCGCCGCTCGAGTGCCGACCGGCATGAACACCGGCGTCGGGATCTCACCCCTCGGCGTGACGATGGTTCCGGCCCGAGCCCTACCATCGGTGTGCTCGACCCGTATCCGGATCTTCGGTTCCGTCATGCGATCTCCG
>JAOUGG010000876.1 GCA_029857855.1 Acidimicrobiia bacterium
TGAATGGCGCGGGCCTGGAACCGACCGATCTCGAGACGACGATTTCTCTGGCGGTCGACCCCGAGGGCATGGTGATCGGCTTCATCGCCGAGCTCAACGAATGGTGGCAGGCCGTCATCGAGCAGACGGTCGGCGCGACCGACTCACCGGCCGGCATGGTCTTCCAGTTCCAGATGAGTGACTTCGACGCGACCGTCGAGGTCGAGTCGCCATGCTCCAACCCGGAGGAGTTGCTGGAACCCGATGCTCCCCCGGCCCTCATCTGCGAAGGCTGAACCTGCTGCCTGGCGGCACACCCCGAGGGCGACCAGGTCAGCCTTCGCCAGAACCGTCGCCCGCTGAGGCTCCCGAGTCGTCGCCGGCGCTCGGTTCCATCGGCGTCGGCGGCTGACCCTCGGACCGGAACCGGACGACGCTCTGGGCGAACGGAATCTCGATGCCCTCGGCATCGAACCGGGCCTTGATCCGGGCTCGGATGGCCCGGGCCACCGACCACTGCTCCCCCGGTTCGGTGCGAACGACCATGCGCAAGACCACCGAGTCGGCGCCGAGCTGTTCGACACCGAGCACCTCGGGCTCGTCGATGATCGTGGCGTTCTCGACGTCGGCCTCCCGAACATCGTTGGCCGCGGCGATCATCGCCGCCTGCGCCCGTTCGATGTCGTCCTCGTAGGCGATGCCAACATCGAGCACCGCCTTGGACCACAACTTCGAAAAGTTCCCCACCCGCTTGACCTCGCCGTTGGGGATGAACCAGACCTTGCCCTGGTAGTCACGGAGGCGGGTGAACCGAAGGTTGATGCGCTCGACCTCGCCGGTGGCGTAGTCGAGATCGACGATGTCGCCGACCGCGTATTGATCCTCGAGCACGATGAAGAATCCGGCCAGCAAGTCCCGGATGAGGGTCTGTGCCCCGAAGCCGATGGCGATCCCGGCCACGCCGGCGCCGGCCAGGAGCGGAGCCAGATCGACATCGATCTCGCCCAGGACCAGTAGGAACCCGACGAACCACAGGACGCCGGTGAACAGTGACACCAGCACGGTGGCCAGGGTTGTGGCCCGCTGCCGGGCCCGCTCCCGTTGGGCTTCCCGCTGGAGGTACTTGGCCTCCGAGCCCCGAACCTGGTCGAGGTTCGCCTCATCACGTTCCCGCTGCTCGATGAAACTGTTGATCGATCGGGGAACCCAACGGCGCAGCAACCGAACCACGACGAACGTTCCGATGAGGATCAAACCGATACGTAGGGCGATGACGCCCGCATCGGACGCGACGGCGGAGAGGTCGGTGAGGTCCTGGGGCACGAGGACGGATGATACCGGCTCAACGGGGGCACAATGGCGGCGCTCGGGGCCCGCGGTTACTGTTGAACCATGCGGCTCGACGACAAACCACGGGCGCTGCTGGAGCTGACGGCGTCGGTGATCGAGGCTTCGGCCGCGGCACGTTCGCCTCTCGAGGCGGGCCTGCGCGGCTTGATCGAGCTCATCGACGCCGACCGGGCCGACGCCGGTTACGTCTCGCCGTCGATCCCCTGGTACCAGCCGAGCGCAATCGTGGCCCGGGCCGGCGTCGACACCGGAGGCTTCCGGGTACCGATCTCCGACCCTGTCGTGAACGGCGTGCTCACCACCGACACCCCGGTGTTCGTGGCCGACACGGCCGAGCAGATCCCGGCCGGACCGGTGCGGACCCTATTGACCGGAAACCACACCTGGTCGATGGTGGTCCGGCGCATCGACGACGAAACCGACGCCTTCGGGCTCGTCTGCATCGACTGGGTCGACCGCCACATGGCGGACATCGACGGTGACCTGCTCGAACTCCTCGACTACTTCGTGACACGCATCTGGGCGCCGATCCTGCGTCTGCACGACGGAGCCAACCACGACCCGTCGCCGCTCGGGACATTGACGGCCGCCGAGCACGAAGTCGTCGCCCTGGCGGCCCAAGGTCTGACCTACGGCGAGATCGCCCGCGAGCGGGGCACCTCGATCAACACCGTTAGCCAGCAGCTCCGTGCCGCCCGGCTCAAGGTCGGCGCCCGCAACACGGCGGAGCTGACTTCGATGGCGATCACCGGCGCCTGAGACCGGTCGTAGCAGAATCCTGCAATGGCCCGAATCGTCGTGGCTTCCTACAGTTGTTTCTAGGCGCACTGACCGCCCGACGAAGGGGACCTGCCATGACCGCAACCGAATCGCAGCAGTTTCTCGGGGCCTGTCCCCACGACTGCCCCGACACGTGCTCGATGGTCGTCACCGTGACCGACGGCAAGG
>JAOUGG010000877.1 GCA_029857855.1 Acidimicrobiia bacterium
CGCCCTCACCACCGAGGCCCAGCCGCCATCGACATAGAGCACGCCACCGAAGACCATCTGCAGCTGCCGCACCCCGACGTCGGCCGACAAAGCGTCGAGATCGGCCACATAGGTCCCGACCCGCATCAGGCCACGGACGAGCGCACGAGCCCTCGGACGCTTCAACGCACCGAGCAACCACTCCTCAGATGAGCGACCCGCCAGCGACGATGCGTCGACCTTGGCAATCGACGACAACAAACGGCCCACCTCGACCCTGCCCCCGATGCCGAGTAGCGGCGTCCTCAACAGAGTCGCCGCGTTTCCGGGAAGCACACCGACCCGGCCGCCGCTGACCGCAACCGCACCCTTGCTGGCCGGCACGCCCCCCGACGGATCGACCCTCAGCTCACGCAGCGTCGACAACCCAGCCCCTTCGAGATAGAACGCCCGAGGCCCCTGATTGAACAACATGCCCGACCGCTCGTCGGTCGACGCACGACCCCCAACCGCCGAGCGAGCCTCGAGCACGACCACCGACCTGCCGCTGTCGGCGACGCAGCTCGCAGCTGTGAGCCCAGCGAGCCCACCGCCGACCACGACGACATCAACGGACTCCGGTACCGTCACCGAGCTCATGCGCGCGTCCCCCCTCGATCACCGGTTCGAAGAAGAACCTCGGCTCGTGCGTCGGCTTCGCTCGGTCGGGCACCGGCAGGTTTCGTTCTTTGAGTCGGCGTCATCACTTCTGGGCTCCTGGCGTTGTTACGACTTCACCCTGTTGACGAGGCAGCACCCCTCGGTGTGACAAGTTGCCACCAGGCCACCTGCCGGATCCCTTTCCGCGTCCTTCTGTCACGGCACCGACCGCTGTCTCGTCATTGAAGTGAACGAGGAGATCTCCAGGAGATTCACATGCGATCATTCGCCACAGACGAAGGGGATGAGATGGAGGGTCGGCCATGCCGCATCGTGTTCGATCGGGGTGATGAGCTGAACCGCTTCTCCAGGTCGGCGCGCCCGATGCCAGACCTCGCCGCAGGCGTCGTGGTGCGCTCATGACCGATGTGTTCGACGCCGAGCGTTCCCGCCTGATCGCAGTCGCCTACGGCATGTTGGGCTCGATGGCCGATGCCGAAGACATCGTCCAAGACGCCTGGATCCGATGGCAGAACGTCGACCAGCACAGCGTCCGGGCTCCGGCCGCGTACCTGACAACGATGGTCACCCGGATGTCGATCGACCGACTCCGCTCCGCCCGACACCGCCGCGAGAGCTACGTCGGGCCATGGCTGCCCGAACCGGTGGTCGCACACTCGAACGATCCGGCCGACATCGTCGCCGAAGCCGAACACTTCTCGATGGCGTTCCTCCACGCCCTCGAGAACCTCACGCCCGTCGAACGCGCCGTGCTCCTGCTCAGGGAAGCCTTCGACTACGACTACACCGAGATCGCCGACATCGTCGACAAGAGCCCCGACAACTGCCGCCAGATCGCCACCAGAGCCCGAGGCCGAGTCGCCGAACCGCCCCAGCGCCGCAATGGCGACCCCGAGCGAGAGCACCGCGTCGTCGCCGCGGCACTCCGCGCGGTCAGGGCCGCCGACGTCGACGGACTGATCAGCGTGCTGGCAGACGACATCGTCGCCTGGTCCGACGGAGGGCCCAAACGGCGCGCCGCACGCCACCCCGTCGTCGGCGCAGCGCGCGTCGCCCGATTCCTCATCGGCGTCGCCCGCCAGAGCCTCGGCCCAGAACTCAGGGTCACTCCGGTCACCATCGGTGGCGACCCCGGCGTTCGACTCGCCAGCGCCGACGAGCTCTACGGCGTGCTGACTTTCCGCGTCGAGGAGGACCGATCCAGAGCATCCGCAGCGTCATCAACCCCGACAAGCTCAGCTGGGCCCGCTGACGCCAGTTGCCCCTCCACCCCAGGTGCTGAGCGGCACGTCGCTACCTCCCGATGCGATACTTCGGTTGGTGCTACGAACGCGACCGGTGACGTCCGGCGATCTCGATTTCATGTGGTCGATGCTGTACTACGCGGCCCACGCGGACGAACAGCCCGGGGCCACCGTCGAGTCGATTCGGCTGGACCCGGACCTCGATCGCTACCTCTGCGACTGGGGTCGTGACGGAGACCTCGGCCTGATCGCAACGGTCGACGAGACATCGATCGGGGCCGCCTGGCTTCGGCTCCTCACCACGGACGAAACCCATCTGGTCACCTACGTCGCTCCAGGGGTGCCCGAGCTGGCAATCGCGGTCGAACCCGATCGAGTTGGTCAAGGCGTCGG
>JAOUGG010000878.1 GCA_029857855.1 Acidimicrobiia bacterium
AACGCGTCCCGAACGTGGGAGCGGAAATCGTCGTCGGGCTTTGTCGGAGGGGTTCTGATGGCGAAGGTGACAGGGATCGGCGGGGTGTTCTTCAAGGCGGAGAATCCGCGCAAGCTGAGCGACTGGTACGTCGAACATCTGGGACTCCCGGTGGACAACGATGGGTACGTGGTGCTGTGGTGGGGCGGTGACGTTCGAGGATCAACGGTGTGGGCCCCGTTCCCGGCCGACACCGATGCCTTCGAGTGGCCCGCACAGAACCAGTGGATGGTCAACTACCGAGTCGATGACCTCGACGAGTTGCTCGAACAGCTCCGGACGGCCGGCATCGTGACCAGTGATGAGACGTTCGAGGACATGAACGGTCGATTCGGTCACTGCTGGGACCCGGAGGGAAACCGCATCCAGCTATGGCAACCACACCCCGGCATGTGACCCCAAACGTCACGAGTGAGGCGCTCGGTAACAGCCGAACACAATCACGACGTCCCGGACCTCGGCCGCAGAGCCAGCGGGCAGCGATGCAGGTGCCGCTATGCGTGGCTCCGGCGTCGGCGTGTTATCCTCGGGATCGGGCGATCGGCGTGGACAACGGGAGGGTGGAAGGCATGGCGTGTACGTTGGGGTCGATGGCTGCCAATCCGTTCGATCCGTAAGGACGGCTCATCGGTTTGCCGGGGGTCGCCCCGGCTACTCGACCTTCGTGTCGAACATTGGCCGAGAACTGACCGGTAGCATCCCACGATGGCGACCTACCACCCCGAGCTGACCAAGGCACGGTTCTATCCGCCCTCCCTCGGCCTTCCCCGAACGCTGCCCTTCTTCCGCGCCATCGAGGCGCTTCAGAAGCGCTTCATCCGTCCAAAGGCAAGCAAGGTGTCGGTCAGCGAAACCGCCGATGTCTACTACGTCGGTGCGCCGTCAGGACGCAAGCCTGCTCCGGCGCTGCTGTGGATACACGCCGGCGGCATGGTGCTCGGAACCGCCGTCTCGGAGTTCTCCCTGACCCAGAAGCGGTACATCCCCCACGTTGATATGGCGATGGCCTTCGTCGAATACCGCCTTGCCCCCAAACACCCGTTCCCGGCAGCGATGGACGACTGCGCCGCAGCACTGGCGTGGTTGGCCGATCAACCCGATGTCGACCCCAGCCGCATCGCCATCGGTGGCCCCAGCGCAGGTGGCGGCCTGGCAGCGGGACTGGCTCTTCGAGCTCGAGATGAGATGGACGTCAAACCCGTCTTCCAAATGCTGATCTACCCGATGATCGACGACCGCACCGCCCAGCGAACAGACCTGGACGACATGCCAGTCAAGATCTGGAACCAGACCTGCAACCGCTTCGGCTGGTCCTCATACCTGGCTGGTGCCACGGGCGACGACGTGCACCCACACGCTGCACCATCCCGCGCCGAAGACCTGTCCGGCCTACCGCCGGCGTGGATCGGAGTCGGCACGTTGGACCTGTTTCACGACGAAGACGTCGAGTACGCTCGACGCCTGCAGGAGGCTGGCGTGCCCTGTGAACTAAAGGTGGTCGAGGGCGGCTACCACGGCTTCGAGGCGGCGCTCAGCGCCCCGGTTGTGCAGGACTTCCACCGCAGCCAGATCGACGCACTCAGGGCGGCATTTGATCCAGACCCGGCAGGCTGAGCGCCGCCTCAACAACCTCGATCTCGATGCCGCCAAGCCAGCCTGGCTCCGCCATGTAGCAGCGAGTAACTGAAGATATCGTGCGATTGACGGTCTCGAGGAAGCCCCTCCCGACCGAGCGCTGACGTGCCGATCTCGGCGGATGGAGCTGAGGGTGTTCGTGCGCGACATTCGGCGATCGGGGCGGCCGTCATTCTTGGTCGCGCCGCGCGGGTATTGGATGCGCATCCGTATCGAACGGCCTCTGAAGCCAGGACGAACGATCCTGGAGGTGCCGTTCTCGCGCCTTCGACGAAATGTGCGTTCGTGTACCCGTTTTGCTGATTGGTGCATCCGCACAATGCCCGGCGCCTCTGGGTCGGAGCTTCACGGCCGAGTCGGCAACGCTTCGGCCCACACACTTGGGGGATCGGGCTCCCGACCCCGACATGGCTCCCGCTCCCCGGAGGCTGACGATCCTCGACTGAAGGGTATCGTGCACCCATGAGGAGTACCGGTCGCGCCGCTGCTCAGCGCATCATCGATGACGTGGCTCACGAGGGTCGCCGCCGCGACGCCGAGGACCTGATGGCCTTCATCGCCGACATCACGGGTGAGGAGCCGAAGGTGTGGAACGCCAAG
>JAOUGG010000107.1 GCA_029857855.1 Acidimicrobiia bacterium
CTCCTCGGCCTCCACGGACGCTCACTGGCCTGGCGGC
Source organism: Acidimicrobiia bacterium (assembly GCA_029857855.1). Taxonomy (GTDB): domain Bacteria; phylum Actinomycetota; class Acidimicrobiia; order Acidimicrobiales; family SZUA-35; genus JAHELU01. The sequence goes on from JAOUGG010000107.1 coordinate 38, forward strand.
TCCTGCTGTTCGTTGGGCTGGCCTACGTCATCTGGTTCCTCGTCTCGGGCCAGCCCTGGTGGGGCGACGGACCCGGCAGCCTCACCAGGCCCTTCGCCGGCCTGCTCGACGACACGGCCGCCGAGCTGACCGGTTCGGCTGCGGCCGCCTCGGCCGATCATCTGCTCGTCACACGGTCTCGGCTGTTCTTGGCCCTGGCCACGTTCGGATCAGTGGTTTTCATCGGTGTGGCCACCGCTGGTGAACGCCTCCGCCATCTCCGGCCGGCCGTCCCGCTCGTCCCACTGGTGGCCTTGCCGGTCCTCGTCGTCGGGCTTGGAGGGTACGACGGCGCGTCGATGATCCACGCCATCTGGTTCACCTTGCCGTTCGCGGCGATCCTCACCGGCCGAATGCTGGCCTCGCTGCGGGTCCGGACCCTACCGGTTGTCGGGGCCGTGGTCGCCGCCGTCCTGAGTCCGCTGCTTCTCCTCACGCGTTTCGGCGGCGAGCGCTTCGAGTACACGACCGCACCGGATCGAGCAGCGGTCCAGGCGGCCTATGACGGTGCCGACGACGACACACTGCTCGTGGCCGACAGTACCTTCGTGCCCTGGCGTGACGAAGGAGTCGGCCGTTTCGCGTTCACCACCCACCCGGTCGAGGCGTCGGAGGCCTGGATCGACATGGTCGAGGCCGAGGCTGCGGCTGCAGGCAGGCAACGAATCGTCGTGGTTCTCACCGATGGTCAGGTCGGCTGGAGCATACACGGGCGGGGTCAATCGGCCGGCGAACTCGATGCCTTCGCCGAATGGCTGCTGCAACGGCCGGATTCGGATTTGTTGTTCAACGAGGGAAGTTCCTGGGCCATTGAGCTGTGATCGTACGCCGACGACGAGCGCTGCGCTCACGGGGCACGGTGCGGGCAGGGCGAACGATGCGTGACACCCTCATGCAGCTTCTCGGTCTCGTGTTCCTCGTGCTTCCCCTTGTGGCGATCCAGTGGAATCTCACCGGGCGACGACGTCGGGTTCCGCTACTCAGTCCACGTCAGCAGGCCAGATGGCGCCTGGAGATCTACTCGAACTCCGATGGAGTCGACGAGGCTCTCGTCGACCGGGCCGACATACCGTTCCCCGTCAAACAGGTCCGCTCGGCCCGCGGCGAGCTGGCGCAGACAGCGGGGGCGAACGCCTGGTCGCTCCCGAGGTTGGAGCTGGAAATCGACGTCGAGGACCCCTACACCGATGAGGTCGTGACCGGCCTGTTCGGTCCGGAGCACCATGTCCGCTTCGTCTCGGGCCACGAGGCGATGATCGACGTTCCCGGCCCGTTGAGGCTACGCATCCGGGCGCTGCCATATCGCTGAGCCGACCCGTCGACGCGCCTGAGACAACCGTCACCGCCTCGAAGGCGTCCGTGGTAATGATCCGGGCGGCGACCTTGCTAATCTGACAGCTGATGCAGACGTGTGAATCCTCGAAAGCCGACGGACTCCAGCTCGACTACGGCGCCTTCTCCCGTCACGGGCTCAGCGACGCGGCCACCCATTTCGATCGCTGCGGCTATGTTCCCCTGCCGGGCCTCCTTCCCGAAGCAACCGTGGCCGTGCTCCGTGAGGAGATCGCCGTCATCCTGCCGTTGTCCAACCGCAAGGACTTCATGATGGTGTGCATGGAGAACACGCCCCGCCACATGACGACCGTGAGCGGATTGGCCATCGCCGAGCGGTCGCCGGCGATCGTTGATCTCTACAACGATTCGCAACTTGTCGAAGGCATCTCGAATCTCGTCGGCCGTCCGCTCGAGGCGGCGGGTGACCCCGTCGAACGCCATGTGCTCAACATGTTGCACGAGGCCGGTGACACCCACGGGTTTCACACCGACGACTATCCGGTCGCACTCGTGCTGTTCGTCGAGTCACCCGATTGCCCCGACGGATGCGGCCGTCTCGAGTTCTGCCCGGTCGAGGACGTGCACGAGGCCCAGACCAGGTCACACGCCGTTGGCGACGCCTACGTGCTGCGTTCGGATCGCCTCCGGCATCGGGTCCAGCCGATCCACAACGGCTGCCGTCGCACGGTGCTGAACTTCGCCTACTCGGTCGAGGGCGAAACGGTTGCGCACACGCCCTCCGCGTCGCTCCTCTACACCTGAACGGCCTCCGACGTCACGTCGAGGAACCGGATCGAGGGTGCCTTCACCCGCTCATTTCGGACTCGGTTCGGACCGGCTCGCAACGGTGTCGAAATTTGAGTTGATGACTGGCGTCGACCCCTGATCCGACATAGGGTTTCGTGTATCGAACAACGACGCATAGATGAGCTGACGACTTACGTGCTGGATACGTCGGTCCTGCTGAGCGCACCGACCTCTCTCGACTCGTTCGGTAACAACGATGTGGTTCTTCCGATCATCGTGTTGACCGAACTGGAAGCCAAACGGCACCACCCGGAACTCGGATGGGCCGCCCGCAGCGTGCTGCGGAGGCTCGAAGCCGTACGAGAGGACAACGGCGGCCTGTCAGACCCCTCCATCATCAACGACGAGGGCGGAACCGTCCGCGTCGAGCTCAATCATCGATCCGACGGTCTGGTCCCCGAGGCGATGCGAGATGACGGGAGCAACGACCACCGCATCTTGATGGTGGCGCTCAATCTGCAGGCCGACGGCGAGGACGTGGTCCTCGTCACCCAGGATCTGCCGATGAGGTTGCGGGCGGGCGTGCTCGGCCTTCCCGCGGTCGAGTTCCGCCATCACACCGGCGCCGATCTCGAGTGGCGAGGCGTCGTCGAGCTGGCCGTTCGAGCCGACACGATCGACGAGCTCTACGAACTCGGCGTGAGTGACATCGCCGAGGCCGCCGACCTCCCGGCCAACACCGGCGTCATCCTCGAGAGCTCGAATCAGTCGGCTCTCGGGATCGCAGCGGGCGACGGCAAGGTGCGCCTGGCAGCGGACCGTTCGTTGTTCGGGGTTCGAGGACGTAACGCCGAGCAGCGGTTGGCCCTGAACCTCCTGGCCGACGACAGCATCGGGATTCTCAGCGTCGGCGGACCGGCCGGAACCGGCAAGTCGGTATTGGCCCTCGCAGCCGGTCTCGAATCGGTGCTCGAGCGCAAGTCACACCGCAAGGTGATGATCTTCCGGCCACTGTACGCGGTCGGCGGTCAGGATCTGGGATTTCTCCCGGGTACCGAGGACGAGAAGATGCGCCCGTGGACCGATGCGGTCGGCGACGCCTTGAGCGCCATCGCCAACGAACACGTGCGGGAGGAGGTCGAACGTCAGGAGCTGGTCGAGGTGCTCCCACTGACCTACATCCGGGGCCGCACGTTGACCGACGTCTTCGTGATCATCGACGAGGCCCAGAATCTGGAGCGCAGCGTGCTGCTGACGGCGCTCAGCCGGCTCGGAGCCGGCAGCCGGGTCGTCCTCACCCACGACGTCGCTCAGCGTGACAACCTGCGCGTCGGTCGCCACGACGGCATCGCCTCCGTCGTGGCCAGTCTGCGCGGCCATCGGCTCTTCGCCCACGTCACACTCAGCAGAAGCGAACGTAGCGCGATCGCGGCGTTGGTCGGCGAAACCCTCGACTTCGAGTAGGCCCTTCGGTCCTCAGGATGTCGACGACGTGAGATGGTCACCCATCGCCGTGAACGGCGCCGTCTGCTCGCTGTGAGCGCCGAGTCCGTTCGCCGTGGGGCCGGTCGCCTCGGGGTGTACCCGAGCGCCGGAGTCGTCGGCCACGGTGTCGAGGCCGTCGGGCTCCTTGACGAAGCAGAGGTCGGCGACCCGGTCGATCAGTGATCGGTCGAGAACCATGGGCAGACCGTCGTAGCTGCAGATGCTGACCGCGAGTTCGCAGAAGTCGACGGCGACGTACGGCCGGAGCTCGCCGAGATGTTCCTTCGTCACCATGTTGAGGTACCTGGCCGCGTCCGCATTGACCTCGATGGCGTGGCGATCGGCGGACCGGACCAGAATCCAGTTGAATGCGGTGTCGGTGCACGGGCCGACATAGATCTTGTGCCGCAGTCGCCGGAGAAAGGCGTCATCGCCGAGCGCGTGCGGTTCGAGGTTTGTCGACACCACGAGTTTCAACTCGAACGGCACCGTGAACTTGGTGCCGGAGTTCGGTTTGAGGAAGTCCACCCCTCGGGACAGCGGAATGATCCACCGATTGAGAATCTCCTCGGGTGAGGTGGTCTGGCGCCCGAAGTCGTCGACGACCAGGATGCCGTTGTTGGCCAGCATCTGAATCGGCGCCGAGCTGAGCCCTGAGGCCGGGTCATAGCGAAGGTCCATCATCTCGAGATTCAATTCGCCACCGACCATGATCAGCGGCCGTTCACACAGCACGTAGCGGGGGTCGAGACCCGGCGGCTGTTCGGGCACGGCCTGATGCAGCGCGGGATCGAACACCGAGATGAGCTGACCGTCGACAGCGGTGAACTTCGGGATGAGCACCAGGTCGTCGTAGAAGCGGCACATGCGCTCGGCGAGGCTGGTCTTGCCGGTTCCCGGGGGACCGTAGATGAAGATGGCGCCGCCGCTGACGAACGCTGGGCCGAGCTGGTCGAGGATGTAGTCCTCGACCACCATGTCCGAGAAGGCCTTCTTGACCAGGACACGGTCGAGATGCACGTCGCTCTGCTGCAGCTTGACGATGGTCTGGTAATCCTCGATCGGGATGGGCATGCTGGCCACGTGCTGAGCGTTCTTCATACGCTCGGCGGTTGTGCGGAACCCCAGTTCGGTCAGCGTCACCCGGTAGTCGCGGCCGTCGAGCCCCTGGTACTCGAGGAGCGCCTTCTCCCGCAGCGACGCGGCGATCTCATTGGCCACCGCATGGGAGATGCCGAGCGCCTGCGACGCCTTGCCAACAGTCGTCGTTCGTTCCGCCAGGACGCGCCGGCAGAACAGGTCTTCGGCCATCCCGGGTGAGATGCCAAGATCACGAAGCTTGGCCGGCGCCTGCAGTTTCGTCAGTGCTTCTGGTCCTAGGCCCATGGAGGACCTATCGGCCGCAGCCCCGACATTCGTGACTAGTTTGTGCGCCGAGTCCCGGAAAATCGATGCCAGGATTCCGCACTTGGCGGGGCCGACGCCAGCGGGCTCAGCCGACGGCCTGGCCGAGGCGCTGCTGGGTATCCCGGGCGTTGCGGAGCTGTTCGGCCAGGATCTGCTCCGTGGCAACATCGGAAGGCCCCGTGCGGCGATGGAACAGTGCGAGGCGGGCCAACGCCGAATGGATCTCGTCGAAGCCGTGCCGGCGGCGTCGGGGCAGACTGCGCCGCGCGGCCAGGACCGATTTCCAGTTGTTGAACACCGCCACTTCCTGACTCGACATGCCGTAGCGCTGGGCCAGGTACGGGACAAGCTCGGCGAAACGCCGCTGGTCGTTGCGGCGAATTCTGGCCACCGTCACGGCAGCAGCCACGAACAACGCAAAGAAGCCCCCGGCCGCAACCAGGAGCACCGATTCGTCGCCGGTGTCACCAGCGTAGGTGAGCGTTGCGTTCCAGGCGGCGTGGCTGGCCACGGCCAGGCCGTAACCCCAGAGGGCGTTGACGGCAACGGACTGCTGATGCACGACGGCCAAGCCGATGGCCATGCCGATCCAGGCGGTGAACAAAGGATGGGCGAACGGGGTGAGGAGGGCGCGCACGATGAACACCTCCCGCCACAGACCGGCCTCAACGGCGGTTGTGAAGTAGAGAAAGTCCTCGACGACCGCGAATCCAAGCGCCACCCAGCCCGCGTACACGATGCCGTCGCTGACACCGTCCACCTCCCTTCGGCGGAGAGCCCAGTAGACGCCGAGGCCCTTGGTGAACTCTTCGATCAGCGGCGCGGAGGCGACGGCGGCCCATGCCTCACCGAATCCGAACGCCACCACCGAGTTGACGACGCCGGAGATGAATCCGGCCACGGTCGCCCCCCAGAGAACGGCATGAAGCCGGGACCGGAAGGGCTCCGGCTCGACTCGGTCGAGCCACGCCAGAACGGGCAGCACGACAGCCAGCGGCACGAGACCGAGCGCAATTCCGAGCAGAGCGGCCTCCGTCTGCACCACCAGCAGACCGACGAGGGAAAGAACGGTGGCGATTCCAAAGACTGCGACCGGCCAGCTCAGCCACCCGCCGAGCTTCGGACGGTGGTCGGTGGCGTGCCCGAGATGGGCGGTCCATCGAGCGCCGTCCCACCATCGCCAGACACTCTGTTGCCACGGATCCGGGTACCACCCGGCCGGCGAGGTCGACGTATGCGCTGGCGCCAGGGGTGTGCCCACCCGACCATTCTCGCCGTCGGGTCGGCGATTCGCTACGTGCCGTCGAACGGACGACGGGTCCGGCGAACCGGGCGCCTGGTGTCAGTTGAGGGGCGGGGCGGGGAGCACGACGGTGGCCGGGCCCGCCGCCTCGCCGCCGTCGGGCCACAGGGCCGAGGCGGTCACGATGAGCGGCTGTCCCTCGACGACCCCGTCGGGGAAGGACGCAACAAGTTCGGGATCGAGCTGCAGCCGATAGGGGGCGCTCTCGACTTCCGCCACGACGACGCCGTTCACCGTGAACCGGACCACCGGCGTCGAGTCGGCGACGGCCGAGGGTTGGGCTTCCAGCATCCAACCTCCCGCCGCCGTCGGGAGCGGATCGGCCTCGAGTCGAAGGCGTTCGTCAGCCGAGACGGCTTCGCGAGCGGTTGCGGCGTCGGTCGAACCGCCTCGGGCCGCGACCGCCTCCTCGGTCGAGCCGTCGGTGAAGTCCGCCGGTCGAACCGACTCGTCGTCGGCCACGGCAGTGCTGCTGAGACTGCCACGGGTCAACTCGATGTCTTCGGCCTGAGCGGCCGTCGTCTCGGAGCCACGATCCTCCATTTCGCCGACGGCCAGCAGGGCACCGCAGGCCAGCGCGGCGACCGTGGTGACGACGAGCGCCCGGCGGCGGGTTGCGGGAGCGAGCAACCACCCAAGAAGTCGAGACCGGGCGACGTTCACATCGACGTCGGGTGCCAGCGGATAGTGCTCGGCACCTTCCACATCGCCTTCGCCCACCGGCCCCTCCCAGACCCTGCTCAAGACCGTGGGCTGCGGTGTGGCCCGCTCGTTGAGGACCTCCGCGCCGGCGCCCGAGGGCATTGATGTTGACGGTGAAGGTAGGTTGTCCCTGGGGGTCATGGGGCCAGAGTAACAACTCGTTCAAATCGAAATAATGATGATG
>JAOUGG010000108.1 GCA_029857855.1 Acidimicrobiia bacterium
AGCTTGCCGGAGAACTGTCGAAGCAGGCGGCGGCCGCCCTGGCATCTGATGTGGAACAGTCGCGGTGGTCCATCGTGCTCGACGCCCTGGCCTTCTCGCCGGTTCGTGGAGCCGTGACTCCGGTCGGTATCCCGGCCGAACCCGGTGAGGAGCTACTCGACGAGGTGCGGCGGCTGTCCGATCGGATTCCCGCCATCGCCGGCCTGTTCGGCATCGATCCGGCCCAGGTGCCGCGTCGGGCCAAGCGACGCCGGCCGAGCCGGCCGGGCGGCAAGGGGCAGGACCGCAAGCCGAAGTCGAAGAAGCCGACCGAGCCCAAGGCGTCGGCCAAGGCAGGCGGCGACGAGCAGTCGGAGCCGCCGAAGCAGCCGACCCCGGCCGAATCCAAGCCCGAACCGTCCGCGGAGTCGGCTCCGACCCAGCCTGAGGCCGACCAGAAGGCCGAGCCCGAGGCCGCTGACGAGAAGGTCGAGCAGGAGGTCTTGCAGCCTGAGGTCGAGCCCGAGCCTGCTGCCGAGGTCGAGCCCGAGCCTGCTGCCGAGACCGAGCCCGAGTCCGCGTCCGAGGAGGTGGTTCAGCCAGAGGCTGCGGTTGAGGCCGAGCCTGAGACCAAGCCCGCCTCCGAGGAGGCGGTTCAGCCTGAGGCTGCTGTTGAGCCTGAGCCTGCTGTTGAGGCCGAGCCTGAGCCTGAGGCTGCTGTTGAGGCCGAGCCTGAGCCTGAGGCTGCTGTTGAGGCCGAGCCGGTACCGGAGGCGACAGTCGAGTCTGAGTCCGCGTCCGAGGAGGCGGTTCAGTCAGACGCTGCGGTTGAGGCCGAGCCGGTACCGGAGGCGACAGTCGAGTCCGAGCCCGCCATCGAGCCTGAGGCGAAGGAGGAGCCTCCACCGCCGGCCGACTCCGATACCGACGACACGGCCGACCAGGAGGATTCCGGCGACGCCGACTCCGAGGAGGAGTAGCCCACCCGCAACAACTTGATGAGGAGCGCGCGATGCCGCGCCGCCGCATCCGCTCGACCTTCACGCGCAACTGATAGATTGCCGGCGGGCTCAGCAACATGGATCCCTTCCTTCCGCTCCTCGTGGCCGCCGAGGCAACGTCCGAACTACGGTTCGGGCCGCTCGTTGTCAACAACGAATTCAACAATCCGGTGCTGTTGGCTCGGACGGCTGCGTCGTTTGATCGACTCACCGAGGGGCGCCTCGTGCTCGGCATGGGAGCGGGCTACGCCCGATCGGAGCACGAGGCGGCCGATATTCCCCTGCGGAAGCCGGGAGCGCGGGTCACCCGATTCGGCGAGTCGCTGGTCGGACTCCGCTCCCTGCTGGACGACGGATCAGTCATCTGCCGGGGTGAGCACATCAACCTTTCGATCGAGGATCTCGGTGTACGCGCGGTTCAGAAACGGGTGCCGATACTCGTGGGCGGCCACGGGCCGAGGGTCGTCGCCGTAGCCGCCCGGTGACGGCCTGTCCTTCGTCTTTCAGAGAAGAACGAACACAACCAGCCCGAGACCGACCAGGGCGACGAGTCCGAGCAACAGCCCGGCCACGGCTCTGCGACCGAGCATTGCGTCGTCTTCGCTGCCGAAGCGGCGGTAGATCACCGGTGTCCAGATGGGTGGCAGGAGAACGGCGAGCATCCACACCAGGTCCCTTTCCCACAACCAGAGGAGCACCCCGAAGAAGAGCGACGTGACAACAGCAAACACCACGGGCAAGAGATTGGAGTCGTTCCGATGTTCACTGTGATTGAGCATCGCCGATCACCTCCTCGACTCCACCGTAAACGAGGGGCCGGTTTGGGCCAGAGGCCAAGGTCCCAGCCGATTGCAGCCGTCGACGACGCACGGCCGGCCGGAGGTGTCAGACGTCGTCGAGGACGGCGTCGAGGGGTGCGGGCACGGCGTCGAGATCGACCGCCTCGATCAGCAGTCTTGCGTAGCGCAGCGTCCGTTTGGCCTTGGCGCCAAGGAACCGTCGAAGCTGTGCATCCATGGGACGTCCCCGCCACTCCGGCTGTCGCTGGAAGGTGTGGAACGACCGGAGTTCGCCCTGGGCTTCGAGCACCCGTTCGACATCTTCGGGACCGACCGCGCGAATCAGCTCGTCCTCCAGATCCTCGGTACAGATGTGAAAGCCAAGCCCGGCCATCGCCTCGACAGTAGGCGGGGTCCCGACTCCGGAGCGGTGCAGGACCCGCCGTATGAGTTCTGCGGCATCGGCATCGCACATTCCGGCGAGGCGCCGTCGATCGCCGTGAGGGCCGAATCGCCGGAGATAGCGAGCCACCGCCTGTGCTCCGCCGACCGGAAGCACCGCCACGCCCTCGGACTCGAGATCACGTCCGCGTCGCCGCGCCAGTGTTTCGACCGCGATCTGATCGCTGATGCCCTCGACGATGATGATCGCGTCGGCCGTCTCTGCCTTGCCGAGTGCGGCCTGGGTGGCTCGAATCGGCGCGCCCGGACCGTGCGACCATTCGTCGAGCCATTCCTCGGTCAGGGTTCGACTTGGCCGATCGATTCGACTCATGGTGGCCCTTCCCGGAAAACAGCCGTCTGGGCAACGCTACTCGACCATGTGCAATGGTCGCGCCGAAATTCAGGTCGGATCGACGACGCCGTGTTCGTCGAGAAAGTCGAGCAGGCCGGAGACCAGGTCCACGGACCGGAGATCGTCGAACGGCACCCAGCGGGCCAGTCCGGCGTCGTCGCCTGCCGTGAGCCGAAGTGCGTCCGGGCCGCCGGTGGGTACAGCAATCGGTGAGGCCAGAAAGTCGAAGATGACGAAGTGAAATCCGGGGCCGATCCGTTCGACCCAGCCGACGAGCGGGCCGCACTCGACCGTGAGACCGGTTTCCTCGGCCACCTCGCGCACCACGGCATCGGTCATGGACTCCCCCGACTCGACCCTCCCGCCCGGTACCGACCACTGGCCCTTTGCCGGCGGGTTGATTCGTGTCACGAGCAGGAGGTGCTGTTCGACGGTCACGATGGCACCGACGGCGAGGATCGGCCGGGGGGCAACGTTCGTCGGCGCTGTCACAGCCTCGCCTGCATGGCCCTCGTGACCCATGGTCGGGTTCACGACTCCGAGAGCGACCGGTGAACCACCAGCTGTCGGGCTTTGAGCCCGAACGATTCGAAGAAATTCTTGGTTTCACGGTCGCCGGGCAACGCGAGTGCGTCGATGCCGAGACAGCCCCGGGAACGGGCCTCATCGACGACGGCGTTCATGATCGTCTCCCCGATGCCCACCTCGCGGGCGTCGGGCTCGACCACCAGCTGCTCGACCCGGGCCAGCATCTCGCCGTCGTCGAGTCGCTCGAAGATGGCGAGCACGTAGCCGAAAACGACCCCGCTGTAGGTGCCGACGAGAAGGAGGGCGTCGGGATCGTCAATGGCGGCCGCAAGGCGGGTGCGGAGCTGGTCCTCGGTGTAGGCCATCTCCCTCCTCAACAGCAGATCGGCCCCTCGATCCCCGGCGATCCGCGCCGCGTGGTCGACGGCGATTCGTACGAGCGTCTCGACGTCATCGGGACCGGCAGGTCGGTAGGACTCCGAAAGGTGATCGAGGGCTTCGGTGTCGACGGTCTCGCTCACGGAACGAGCCGGTCGATCTTGGCCAGGACCGTCTTGCGGTTCCGGTTGGTCGCCTCGTGGCTGCGAACCCGCACCAGCTGATCGTGGGTCAGATCATCGAGCAGTCCGATGATCTCCTTGGCCGTCAGATCGTCGTAACCGGCGATCGGAAGGCGAGCGGTCCTGCTCGGCGCCGTCGCATCCGTTGCCACGCCGTCGGGAGCCGTCTTCTCGCCAGGCTCGACGGACTCATCGACGACCGATTCGGATGTCTCGTGGGGCTTCGACTCGGGCTCCGACCCCTCTCGGGCCGTCGCGGTTGGGCCCGAAGACGATGGTGCGAGTCCCAGCTGTGAACCCAGTTCGGTGATGAAACGAGCCGCCACCTTGGCCACGGCGTCGGCGGCATGCACGCCGGCGGCGCCGGCCGCTCCCGCGCCGGGAATCGCCCCATCGGGGATCGACGCGCCGCGTTGCTTGGCCGCGATCTGTCCGAAGAACTTGGCCAGCTGCACTTGGCTGCGGCCCTTTCGGATCAGCTGGGGAAGCACCTCCGGGTATTCGTACAGCATTCCGATCGGTGCGTAGACGAACAGCTCGATCAGCTGCTCCAGTGGATTGTCTTCGGCCTGCTCGGTCATCGGTCTTCCCTTTCACACCCGAGGCGCCCGCCGCCAGGGGTCAACCCGAAAGGCTCAAGGCTTCGCCGCAGTGCGGGCAACTCGGTTCGGCCTGCTTGGCCACCTGGCTGCGATTGACGAGAAGGAAACAGCTCGGGCAGGGGAACTCCTCGCCCCTCGGGCCCCCTCCCCCGGTCGGGGCCGACACCCCTTCCTCGCCGTCGTCATCGTCGTCGTCGGATGCGGCGAGTCGGTCACGCAGAATTGCATCCAGGTCGGCCTCGACGTCGTCGGGATCGACATCCTCGTCGTCATCATCGTCGTCGGAAGAGACCTTGCGAGCCCGGGGGCGTGACTCCTCTTCCTCGTCGTCGTCCTCGTCATCGTCGTCGTCGAACACCTCGAGGTCTTCATCGAGGTCTTCTTCGATTTCTTCGTCTTCGAGCTCGATCTCCTCTTCGTCGATATCGAGGTCGTCGTCGTCCAGATCGTCGTCGTCCAGATCGTCGTCGTCCAGATCGTCGTCCGCGACGTCGTCGTCGAAGTTGTCGTTCTCTTCCAGTTCATCATCAAGATCGTCAATCATCGATGGTGCCTCACAATTGACTTGAGCAGGACGGCCGGACTCTAGCCTCACATTCCGGCGTTCCTACCACTCCGAACATACTTTTTTGCAAACTCCCGATTTCGGCGCGGCATTCCCGCCCGGAGCCGGTGGTGACCCCGAAATCTCCGAGCCATCATTTCACGTCACACGTCGGCGCGCCGCACTTTCTTCAAAGTTCCGAGGTCTGGCGGATAGGACGCAACCTCGTACCGGCGGCCGCGACGGCTCAACCCTTGGCGAAGAGGCGCCGGATCTGGCCGATGTTGTCGATGTAGGCCCGGGTGTCGTCGTAGTAGCCGCGAGCGGCCACCGAGCCCGGGCCCTGGTAGTAGCCCGCCATCGCCGCTTCGGTCGAACCCATGTAGCCGATCAGCCAGGCGAGAAACCGGGCCGTCATACGGATGTTGTCGTCGGGGTCGTACGGATCGAGCTCGGGTATCCGAATGAGGTCACCGGCGATCCAATCGGCGGTTCGGGGTAGGATCTGCCCGACTCCGATCGCGCCCTTCGGGCTGACCACCTGGGTCTGCCAACCGGATTCGCGGTAGGCGACCGCCATCACCAGATCGGTGGGCACGCCGTAGTGGTTCGACCACTTCTCGAACGACGGGATGAGGGTGAGTCTGCTGGGATTGGCCCGGAGCCTCGACGGCAGGTTGTTGTAGCCGGCCGCCGGGTTGGCGGCGACGGCTCGTGTCCCTGCGGGCAGCGTCAGCTTCTGGCCCACCCGGATGAGGTCGGCGTTGCCCAAACGATTGGCGTCGAGCAGCGCCCGGGTCGAGATGCCGGCGGCCGCAGCGATCTCGCTCAGCGTGTCGCCGGCCTTGACCGTGTACGAGGAGGCGCCACTGTCGGGGATACGGAGTACCTGCCCGACACGGATGAGGTGCACATCGGAGATCCCGTTGTCGGCGGCGAGCTGCGAGACGGACACGCCGTGTCGGCTGGCTATGACCGAGAGGCTGTCGCCCGGCTTGACCACGTAATCGGAGTGCGCTGCCGCCAGTGATGGCGTCAGCAGGATGATCGCCAACGCCGCCAAAGCGATTCTGACCGCTCCACCGGCCCCGGCTGAGCCGGGTTCACGACGAGGCGAGTGAACTGTGAAATTGCGGGCCATCTGCCCTCCTGCAAAAAGACGGTGAGCTCCCACCGAGCTCCGGGCACTACTGTTCGGCGGCGCTACCCGTCCGCTTTGCTTCTGCCCGTCTTTCTGCGTCCAACCGCTCTAGCTCCGCCTCAGAGGAGTGGTTGACGAACGACATCATAGCCGCAATTGCGTGATGGCCTGCCTTTTCCGCGATGAGTTTGTGCATCTTCTGTGCCACCGACCGATACGCGGGATGGCCCTGCGGTGTCGAGCGCAACTCGATGGTGTGCATCGCTGAGCGGGCGTTGAGGTTCAGGTTGAATCGAAGCCGGTAGGCCAGCGACACGGCGTAAGAGGCCTGAGCCTCGAATCCGCGTTCGTGGAGCGCCTCGTACAGTCCGGCGGACCGCTCCATTGCGTCGTCGAATCGGTCGGTGGCCCCGACTTCATCGACGAGCGGTGGCCGGGTGTAGCCGTGTCGCGGGTTCAGTTTCTGCCACTCGACCGTCAACATCCGGTGCCGTTGGAGATCACGGAACGCCCCGTAGTCGGCGAGGACGTCGAACCGGTAGAAAGGCCGCTCCAGTGCCCGGCCGGGCCGATGACGCCGGTTGGTTCGATCACCGGTGTAGGCCCTCATCACCCGGAGCCGATCCTCGATCGACATCACCCGAACCCTGGCCTCGATGTCGGCTTCTGCCAGATGACTGTGGGGATACAGCATCGAGGCCACCAGCTTGATCTCGGCGTCGGGGTCGAAGTCGATCAGTTCCACCCGCTCGTCGTCGTCGTAGACGTCGGGATCGCCGAGCAGCTCGGCCGTCACCGCCTCCATCGTAGCTCGGTTGGTCTCGAGGTAGTGCGAGGTGAGCTGCCCCCGGTCCGGCAGATCGACTCGCTTGACGAACGACGGAATGACCTTGCGGAGTTCCTCCAGCATCAGGTCGGCGTAGAAGCGCGCCTCGGGAAGCGGATCGGCCCGCATACGGAGAAGCATCTGCTCGTAGCTCTGCCCGGTGGCGTAGATGCCGACATTCGACTGGGCGGCCGCCGGCAGGATGCCGCGGATGGCGTCGAGGGCTTTGGCCTTGATGGCGGACCGGTACACGAAGTCGCTGTCAGACGATGACTTCGGGGTCGTCCGGCGCAAATGATCGGTCATCACCGGGATGAGACCGCTGTAGATCTCGAAGAGCCGGTCCATGTCACCGATGTAGCGTGCACCGAGGTCGGAGCCCAGCACGTCGGGATCCCGGAAGTAGCGGTACCGCCCGTTGAGTCTGGCGTCGTAGGCGATGTAGCGAGTCGACTGTTCCAGGTAGGCG
>JAOUGG010000879.1 GCA_029857855.1 Acidimicrobiia bacterium
CGAGAAACAGCAGCCAGGCGCCGGTGCCCACGTCGCCAAAGTCGTCGTAGGCTCCGATGAATCCGGGCACCATGAGCGAAACGGCCAGTCCTCCGATCGCCAGGCTCTCGTGGCGGAACCAATCCGCCAATGCCAGGGCGAGGGCGAGTACCACGACGACGAAGACCACGGCGGTGCCGACGCCGACCAGATCCAGCCAGCCGTGGGCCGCTCCCGCGCACACGCCGAGCACCACCACACCCGTGTTGGTCAGGGCGAGCGACCACGGCCTGCGGTCTCCGTTCCAGCGGCGATCGAGGTGGACGCCGGTGGCGACCAATGCCGCGCCGCCGAGGGTGGCGAGTCCCAGCTGCACCCGGGGTCCGATCCAGCCTCGGCTGACGGCTGTGCTCACGAGAAACAGCGCGGCGAAGAAGACCAAGACGACACCGGCCCAGCGCAGCGCCAGTTCCGCGGTGATCGACGGCAACACCGGACGTCGCACCGGCACCGGAGCGGAGGCGGCCGGAACCGGTCCGGAATCCGGAGGGCGACGAGCCGGTGGCGGCCCGCCGACCGGGACCGCACCGAACGGAGGTGGAGGCGGAGGCGGTGCGGATGTCGCCGCAGCAACGGTGGAGAGCGCCTGCTCGACCGCTGCGAGACGAGCTTCGAGTTCGGACACGCGGGCCGAAAGGTTCGGTTCGATCGGGTCGCCGCCATTGGCGTCAAAGGTCATGACGCAACCATCGCCGATCCTCGGGGCCGGTGCCACCCGGAGAACCCCCTATTCCGATCTGGGGGATTCCGGGTGGCTCGTTCATCGGCTACAGCTGGGGGTTGCGGCGGGTGTCGAGTGGATGCGGGAGCGGACCGCGACCCACTCCCCCGGTGTTGTCCCAGTGCAAGGGATCGTCGGACCGGTTGATCCGCCGACTGCCGTAGTCGGTGGTGCGCACGACGAGGCCGATGAGGACCCCGAACACGAAGCCGCCGACGTGGGCCACCCAGGCCACCCCGCTCTCGTTGCCGGTGAAGAACTGGATGACGAACCAGATTCCGAGAAACCACTTGGCGCTGATGTCGCGCAGCACGAAGATCACGATCGTTCGGATCGGGGCATTGGGGAACCACACCAGGTAGGCCCCCATGACGGCGGCGATGGCCCCGGAGGCCCCGACCACCGGGACCGTGCTCGACGGCTGCGCAAGGAAATGGGCCGCGGTGGCCGCGAAGCCACCGGCCAGGTAGAACAGCAGATACCGGACATGGCCCAGCCGATCCTCGATGTTGTTGCCGAAGATCCACAGCGACCACATGTTGCCCAGCAGGTGGAGCAGGCTGCCGTGAAGGAACAAGGAGGTCAGAGCCCCCAGATACACGTTCTTGCCCGGGTAGAGCGACGGTGTGCCGTCGCTCTCGACGCAGGCCTCGGAGTTGCCCCGCTCGAAGGTCGCCTCGACCTCCTCGATGCTGAGTGGCTCGCCGGTGCGGATCTCGCACGGAATGGCGGCGTACTCCAGGTTGAAGTCGAGGGCTCGCAGCTCGTCGGCCACGCCCTCCTGCGGTCCGAAGTAGATCAACGCGCAGGTCGCGATGATGAGAAACGTCACGAATGGGGTGATGCGTGTCGGATTCTCATCCTTCAGCGGGAACATGGCGTCCTGACGGTCTATGTGTCGGTCACACAGCCACGGCTGGCGTCGGTCACGTTCTTGATGTACTTCCACAGGGTGCCGCTCGTCGCCTTGAACGGCGGAGCGGTCCAGGCCTCGGCACGCGCTGCGAGTTCGGCGTCGTCGGCATCGACCTCGATGGTGTGGGCCTCGTCGTCGATGGTGATGACGTCGCCGTCGCGAACCAGCGCGATCGGGCCGCCGTCCTGGGCCTCGGGTACCACGTGGCCGATGATGAACCCGTGGCTGCCGCCCGAGAACCGGCCGTCGGTGATGAGGGCCACGTCGTCGAGGAATCCCGCGCCGGCCAGCGCGCTGGTCGGCGTCAGCATCTCGGGCATCCCCGGTCCGCCCTTCGGCCCCTCGTAGCGGATGACGATCACGTCACCCGACTGGATGCGACCCTGTTCGAGACCGGCCAGCATGTCCTCTTCGGAATCGAAGACCCGGGCCGGGCCGGCGAAGCGCAGACCTTCCTTCCCGGTTATCTTGCCGACGGCACCGCCGGGGGCCAGATTGCCCCGCAGGATGCTGATATGGCCCCGGGACTTGACCGAGGCGGCGAGCTTGGCCACGATGACCTGATCCTCGTCGAGATCGGGGACCTC
>JAOUGG010000110.1 GCA_029857855.1 Acidimicrobiia bacterium
CGGGCCTTCCCGTTCGACGCTCCACGCCGCCCAGACGTCGGTGTGCTCGGTGCGTTCGAGCAGCCCCGACGCCACGTAGCCGGGAGCGATCTCACCGCCGACCGCGATGCCCCAGGGAGCCGACGACGGGGTGGTCTGCGGTCTGAGCAACCGAACGGTCTGGCGAACCGGTGGCTGTGACTGGTCGATCGGGTCCTCCTCAATGGGCGTCCTTCCGACGGACGTCGCCCCGGTTGGCCGGGCTCCGGGGGCGGCGAGGCCGATCTCGGTCACCGATGCGCCGGGGTTGTCCCACAGCCGGGAGTGGTCACAGATCGCCCCCTTGGTCGTCGCCTCGTCGTAGCCGACGATGCGACCTCCGGTCAGCACCAGTACCCGGTCGGCCTTGCGGGCGAGCGCGAGTCGGCGGGAGAACACGATCAGGGTCCGACCACCGACGAGCCGGTCGAGGGAGCGGAGAAACCGCTGTTCCTCGCGGGCGCCGAGATCGGACGTTGGTTCCTCCAGCACGAGCATCGACGGGTTGCGCAGCAACCCCCGGGCCAGAGCAACACGTCGCCGCTGGCCGGCGGAGAGCACGATCGTCGCTGGAGTGTCCCCGTCGCCGGTGCCGTCGCTGACCACGGTGTCGAGCCCTCGTGGCAGGAACCGGGTGAACGTCTCGATGCCGGTCTGGTCGATCGCCCACTCGAGCTGGTAGCGGGACACGCCCTCCAGCCCGGCCATGATGTTGTCGCGGATGGTTCCGCGTCGGAACCACGGCTCGCGCGGGATCACGACGAGGTTGCCGTCGATGTCGGCGGGGGACATCGTCGAGAGGTCCGTGCCGTTGATGTGGATCGCACCCGAGGCGACTTTCGTGTCACCGGTCAGGCACGACAGGAAAACGGCCTGAGCCGGCTCGTCGTCTCCGACAATGCAGGTCTTGGTGCCCGGTTCGAGTTCGAGCGACAAGCCATCGAGCACAACCGTGTTGTCGTCGGTCGTGACGGTGATGTCTTGAACCTCAAGCGAACAGGTGCGGCGGTCACGGACCTTCCTGAATCGGAAGAGCCGTGAGGTCTGTTCAGTTGTTGTCATGCAATCTTCAGTTGTTGGTTACCGCGTCGGAGGACCGCGCCCAGCCCCATTGACGTCTGCCGTCTAACGGCAAGAGCCGAACTTATTCGATGGCGGCGATCCCGTAAAGAGGTGGTTTTCTCCATTCGTGGCTTTGCCGGCTGTGCAGCATCGCCGAAGGCATCGCCACCTGATCCTCCTTGCATCGTGGCGTTGGATGTCGGCGATCGGGGCGATGCACGACAGCCGCCATCGATTCGAACGGGACCCTCGCTTCGACAAGGATCAGTGCGGATTCGTCACCAGGGAAAACAGTCCGAAACCGGCCGCCTCCAAAAAAACGGCGGGGCACGACGCGCGGCGCGGACGAGGCCTGAGCGGTCGGTCGAGGCGCCCTTGCCTCGCTGCAGGCGACGGACCGTCGCCCGCGGTTCCGAGAGGTAGAGCGCGCTCGAAAACTTTTTGTGATTTCCGAGCGGATCGCGTCAGCGGAGGGCGTTCATGACCGTTTCGGCCGCGGCCAGGCCCGACAGGAACGCACCTTCGACCTTCGATCCGGCGAAGCCGTCACCGGCGACAACCAGAGGCCCCGGCGAGTCGGCCACCACGAGACACGGTTCGGGTCGGGGTTCGACCGGGCCGGCGTAGCGCCACCTCTTCACCTGTACCTCGTTGACGGCTGCCCCGCCCAGGTACCGACGCATGGCCTCGTGAACATGGGCGAGAACGTTGCCGTCGTCGAGGCTCCAGAGATTCCTCGACAGGTCGTGGGCGCAGTGGAAGGTGACCGCCGGGGCGACACTCACTCCCTTGGCCTGGTTGTCGGCCACGAAGGTGAAGGTCAGATCGTCGGGTTGTTGGATCGCGCCGGGTTCGGGAAGGCCGGGTGCCCGATCGAGCGTGACCAGGATGGCGATGACCTTGTGATAGTCGATTGCCGCCAGCTCGTCGAGATGGGGTGTGGCGACCGCGCCGGAACGGAGCAGCTCGACGCACTGGGGGACCGGTGGGGTCAGGATCATGGCAAGCGCTTCATCGGGTTCCCGGCAGCCGGCCTCGTAGGTCACCGACCAGGTGTCGCCTGCGGCGACCACTGCGTTGGCCTGCGCCCGGGAGGCGTGGGTCGGAGGCCGGAGCAGTTCCGACTGGAGCCGACCGGCCAGATATTTGGCAATGGACGACATGCCCTCGACGGCCCGGTAGCGGGGATGGCCGTCGTCGTGGGAGAACCCGTTGGTCCAGACATCGACGACACCGTCCTCGACCCAGGTTTCGACCTCGGCCGCGAAGTCGGCGCTGCGAACCGTGAAGAACTGGGCCCCGTGGTCCAGCCGGGCCGAGCCGATGCGCCGGGTGGCGAGGCGCCCTCCGGGGGACTTGGCCTTGTCGACGAGCAGGACCCGAACACCGGTTGACGCCAAACGCCGGGCGGCTGTCAGACCCGCCAGCCCGGCGCCGACGATCAGACAATCGGCCTGTTGGGATTCAGGTTGTGGGGATGATCTCGCCGGTCCGCCGCTCACAATCCTTCAAACGGTATCCAGTCGAGACGGGAACCGCTGTCGAAGTCGTGAACACCGATGCCATTGTGGGCCACCGTGTAGAGGGTGTCGCCGACGACGACTGTGCGGACGATCTCCGGCGAATAGGTCCAACAGTACTGATCAGGACCGGGCAGGATGGAGGCGGGCTCGTCGACCATCGTGTCGTCCTCGGGGTCGTCGACGAACGACGCCTCGGCATCGCCGGTGCCCTCGTCGGCGTTCGGATCGTCGCCATCGTCGATCATCGTGTCGTCCTCGGGGTCGAGGCCACCGGACACCGATTGGCCGAGCGATTCGCCGGCCAGAATCGCGTCCAGATCCTCGGGCTCGATGTAGCTCACCGAGCGCCTGTCCCCCTCACACTCCCGACGCATCGGGTGGGAGACCCGATCGACTTCGACGAGCCGATCGCCGTCGACGGTGACCATCACGGCCTCGGTGCCGTTGATTTCCAGCCACTCGCCCTCGGTCTCCCGCGACAGCCACCAGCCGACGGGAATGATCGCGGTGTCGTCCCAGTAGGTGAAGGCTCGGGGGTCGCTGTCGACCGGGCTGTAGGTCTGGCCGAACACGTTGTCGGCCTCATTGGTCACGAAGTCGGACAGCGGCAGTTTGTCGAGGAGCCGGGGATCGTCGGGATCGGACACGTCAAACAGGGAGACGACCGAGCCGCCCGTCACCCCGTCCTCGTCGCCGTCGACGCCGACGGCCAGCAGGAGCCCGTCGTCGAGGGGATGCAGGTAGGTGGAGAAGCCGGGAATCTTGAGTTCGCCCTTCACGGTCGGGTTCGCCGGATCCGACAGATCGACCACGTAGAGGGGGTCGATCTGCTCGAAGGTGACGACGTAGCCGAGGTCACCCAGGAAGCGGACGGCGAAGATCCGTTCTCCCTCGCCCAGGCCGCCGACCTGGCCGACCGGAACGAGTTCCTGGTCACGCTCGTCGAGCACCGTCACGAAGCTCTCCGAGCCGCTCGAGTTCCACGGGGTGCCGTCGGTGGTGGCGACCCGAAGGTAGCCGTCGTACTCCGACAGCGAGTAGCGGCTGAGCAGCGTGCCCTTGACCGAACCCGAGGCGACGTAGTCGGTGCGGTCGAGGTCGGTGATGTCGAAGGTATGGAGGGCGGTGCGGTAGTCGGAGTCCTCCTGCGGCTCACCGGTCCGGGGATCGAACTCGGGCCAGCGGGGTGTGGCCACCACCATGCGGTCGGTGGAGGAGT
This sequence comes from Acidimicrobiia bacterium, assembly GCA_029857855.1. Classification (GTDB taxonomy): domain Bacteria; phylum Actinomycetota; class Acidimicrobiia; order Acidimicrobiales; family SZUA-35; genus JAHELU01. The sequence continues at coordinate 3,823 of JAOUGG010000110.1, forward strand.
AGACGGTCTGGCCGTCGGTGAACACCGACACCGAGTCGGTCAGGTCGAGGCCGTTGTCGAGATCGGTGGTGAGGATCACCAGCGAGCCGAAGCCGGCGAACTCGCCAGGCAGGTACACCCGGTCGCAGTCTACGATCGGGCCCTGCTCGACGACGTCACCGTCGACGCCCTCAACGATCCGGTAGGTGGGGATCCACTGGTCGATGGTGGACTGCTCGACCAGCTTGCGGTTGAATTCCTCGGCTGAATCCTCGGCTCCGGGGTTGGACGGGAACACGAAGGCGAACCGGTTGGCGGAGGCCCCCAGGGCGATGCGGATGGTGCCCTCGACCTCCCGGGCCGACAGGTAGGAGCCTTCGAACTCGAAGGTCCGAACGATCTCGCCGCGGTCGAGGTCGAGTTCCATCAGACGCCCGGTCGGCATGCCGGGGTACCAGGCCAGATCGGTCATAAGAGGCCCGTCCACCGGCAGGAACGGCACGTCGGTCCAGCCGCTCGTCATCAGCAGGGCCGAGTCGCCGTTCAGGAACAGTTCGCCGCCCCAGAACTCCTCGGGCAGCTTGATCGTCGAGACCAGACGGGGGTCGTCGTCATCGGTGACGTCGAGGACGTTGACCTGGCTGCCCGAGACGGTCACCAGACGGCGACCGTCGGTTTTGACCAGGTCGGCCTCGTCGACCGAGGACTCCTGGTTGTTGGTGCCGGAGAAGCCGCCGTCGGCGTTGGCGCCGGCTTCGGTGTCGGAGCCCTGCGCCGCGTCGAGCGAGGCCGCCGGGGCCGCCTCCTCCGCCATCTCGTCAGTGGCGTCGTCCGCCATGATCGCGTCGTCGAACATGACGATGGGCCCCCCATCGCCGAAGCCATAGGGGCCGACACGATCCGAGGCCTCGGCCCGCAGCCGGGTCAGCAGATCGTCACAACTGTTGACGGTCTCCAGAGCGGAGGTGAGGACGATCTCGGATGAGTCGAGGTCGAGTGGGGGCAGGGTCTTCTCGCCTTCGCCCGGCGTGCCGGAGCTGCAGGCCGAAGCGGCGAGAGTGGCCGACAGGGCCACGGCAACGGTCCGGGAGAGGATCGAGGTGAATCGTCGTGCTGACATCGGGGTGCTTTCGTGAGGGTCGAGCAGTTGCTTCATCCTCTGTGACGATCCCCAATCGGCCCCCGGTTCCCGACTCGTGGTCGCGCCGGCGCATTCGTCATGCGCTCGTAATGTCACCAACCCGAACATTGTGCGTCCGCCGACCCGCAGGTGGGTCGTGAGAGGCCCAAAGTTCGGCGGGGTCTACGCCGAGGCGGGCATCCAGGCCGGGCGGGACGACTCGTAGGCGTCGATGTCGTCGGCGTGGCGGAGGCTGAGCCCGATGTCGTCGAGGCCCTTGAGGAAACGTTCCCGTGTGGCGTCGTCGAGGGGGAACGGCTCGGCGATGCCCAACTCTGGCACCTCGACCAGACGGCGTTCGACGTCGACCGTGATCTCCAACTCCGGGTTGGCCTCGACCTCGGCAAGCAGCCGCTGCCCGAGCTCGTTCGAGACCACGACCGGTACCAGGCCGTTCTTGGTCGAGTTGTTGCGGAAGATGTCGCCGAACCGGGGGGAGATGACGGCGTCGAAGCCACCCTGCTGGATGGCCCACACAGCATGCTCCCGCGATGAGCCGACGCCGAAGTTGGGACCGCCGATCAAGATGTTGGCCCCGGTGAACCGCTCGTCGTTCATCACGAAATCGGGATCATCACGCCACTCGGAGAACAGGCCCTTCTCGAAGCCGGTTCGTTCGACCTGCTTGAGCCAGTCGGAGGGGATGATCTGGTCGGTGTCGACATCGGAACGATCCAACGGAACCGCTCGGCCGCTCACCACTCGTACTGCCTTCATATGATTATCCTTTCCCGATGTTTCGCCGTAGGCGAAACTCGAGGTGAGCGGCGAAGCCGATCACACCTAGTCCAGGTCGGCGGGGCCGGCGAAGTGACCGAGGATGGCGCTGGCCGCAGCCACGCCGGGCGACACGAGATGTGTGCGACCGCCCCGGCCCTGACGGCCCTCGAAGTTGCGGTTGCTGGTGGACGCAGATCGCTCGCCGACGGTCAGCTTGTCGGGGTTCATGGCCAGACACATCGAACAGCCGGGCTCCCGCCAGTCGAAACCGGCGTTGGTGAAGATCGTGTCGAGTCCCTCGGCCTCGGCCTGCTGCTTGACCCGGAACGATCCGGGCACCACCAGGGTGCGGACCCCGTCGGCGACCCGGCGGCCCTTGGCCACCTCGGCCGCCGCCCGCAGGTCCTCGATGCGGCTGTTGGTGCACGAACCGATGAACACGGTGTCGACCGAGATGTCACGCATCGATGTGCCCGCGGTCAGTCCCATGTACTCGAGCGCACGCTCGGCGGCCTGACGGTCGCCGTCGGCCGCGAACGAGGCGGGGTCGGGGATCGTGGCGTCGAGGGCCATGACCTGGCCGGGGTTCGTGCCCCAGGAGATCTGCGGTCCGATGGACGCACCGTCGAGCACGACCTCGGCATCGAAGGTGGCGCCGTCGTCGGTCGGCAGTTGGCGCCACGCCTCCAACGCCTGCTCCCACGCCGCACCCTTGGGCGCATGGTCGCGACCCTCCAGATAGGCGTACGTGGTCTCGTCGGGGGCGACCAGCCCGGCCTTGGCGCCGGCCTCGATCGACATGTTGCAGACGGTCATGCGGCCTTCCATCGACATGGCCCGGAACACCTCGCCCCGGTATTCGATGATGTGGCCGATGCCGCCGCCGGTGCCGATCTTCCCGATGATGGCGAGGATCACATCCTTCGGGGTGGTGCCGCGTGGCAGCTCGCCGTCGACGGTGATCGCCATGGTCTTCGGCCGCATCTGGGGCAGTGTCTGGGTGGCGAGCACGTGCTCGACCTCGCTGGTGCCGATACCGAAGGCGACGGCCCCGAAGGCGCCGTGGGTCGCGGTGTGGGAATCGCCGCACACCACGGTCATGCCCGGCTGGGTCAGACCCTGCTCCGGTCCGATGACGTGCACGATGCCCTGACCGGGCGATCCCATCTCGTGATTGGTGATCCCGAACTCCGCGGCGTTGGCCCGCAAGGTCTCGACCTGCTTACGGCTGATCGGATCGGCGATCGGCTCGTCTATGTTCTCGGTGGGGACGTTGTGGTCCTCGGTGGCCACGGTCAGGTCGGGGCGACGTACCTTGCGACCGGCGATGCGCAGGCCGTCGAACGCCTGGGGTGAGGTGACCTCGTGGACGAGGTGCAGGTCGATGTAGAGCAGGTCGGGCTCGCCGGGGGCAGCGGCGTGTACCACGTGGTTGTCCCACACCTTCTCGATCAGCGTTTTCCTGTCGGCCACGGGGTCCTCTCCTCAGATC
>JAOUGG010000881.1 GCA_029857855.1 Acidimicrobiia bacterium
CGGATTCCTGGGATCCGGAGGTTGCGAGGCGGCGTGCGGCCGGCAAGTTCGACCACGGCGTCGACGTCTTCGGAACCGGTCGGCAGTACCGGGCCGTCAGAGCCTCCGGCAACCGCGATGACGAGCTGCGCCGTCTCACCGTTCCGACCCTGGTGATCCACGGTTCTGCCGACACCCTGATCCAACCCGACGGCGGCCGCCACACCGCAGCGGTCATACCGGGGGCTCGCTACGTCGAACTCGAGGGCTTCGGACACGACCTCCCGCCCTCCCGGTGGGCGGTGCTGGCCGACACCGTCACGTCATTCGTCGCCGCACTGGAGCCTGGCGGCTGACCATCGCCACAAGCCGGGCACCCAAGTCGATGCCGATGACGGTCCTGCTCTATGTTGTTCTGCCATGGGACCATTGGATGGAGTCACGATCATCGAGCTGGCCGGGATCGGGCCGGGCCCGTTCTGCGGGATGATGCTGAGCGACATGGGAGCCGATGTGATTCGGATCGACCGGTCGTCGGCTGTCCGTGACACCAAGCCGGATCGACCGCCGCCCGACGTTCTGGCCCGTGGCCGGCGCTCGATCGCCGTCGACCTCAAGAACCCCGACGGGGTCGAAACCGTGCTCGGGCTGATCGACAGGGCCGACGGCCTGATCGAGGGTTTCCGGCCCGGCGTGACCGAACGCCTTGGACTCGGGCCCGACGTGTGCCTGGAACGAAACCCGAAACTCGTCTACGGGCGAATGACCGGCTGGGGTCAGGAAGGACCCTACGCCCATGCCGCAGGGCACGACATCAACTACATCGCACTCGCCGGCGCGCTCGAACCGCTGGGCCGAAAGGGTCAACCGCCGACGCCGCCGATCAACCTCATCGGTGACTTCGGCGGTGGCGGCATGCTGCTGGCGTTCGGCATGGTGTGCGCCATGTTGGAGGCCGGTCGATCGGGGCGGGGCCAGGTGGTCGATGCGGCCATGGTGGACGGCTCCGCGGTGCTCATCAACTTCATCTGGGGCCTCAAGGCGGCAGGCCTGTGGGGCCCGGAACGAGGCACCAACCTGCTCGACACCGGTGCCCCCTTCTACGACGTCTACGAGTGCGCCGACGGCAAGTTCGTGTCGATCGGTTCGCTGGAGCCTCAGTTCTACGCTGAACTGAAGCGGCTGGCCGAGCTCGACGAGGAGACGTTCGGCGATCAGAACAATCCGGCCAAGTGGCCGGAGATGAAGACGCGCATCGCCGACGTCTTCCGGGCCAAGACCCGCGACGAGTGGTGCGAGATCATGGAGCACACCGATGTGTGTTTCGCCCCCGTCCTGTCGATGGAGGAGGCCACCGGACACCCGCACAACGTGGCCCGCAACACCTTCATCGACAACGCCGGGATGACCCAGGCGGCACCGGCCCCGCGATTCTCCCGAACCGAGGCCGCTGTCGCCGGCCCCGCGGCCCATGCCGGCGAGCACACCGAGGAGGTGCTGTCCGATTTCGGCTTCGATGCCGACGACATTGCCGAGCTTCGGGCGTCGGGCGCCGTGGCCTGACGGGCGGGCCGTACCGGCCCGACCGGATGACTAAAAGACGCTCAGGTCGGGCCAGAACCGGAACAGGTCGAGGCCGTCCTGGAACAGCTGGGCGTCGACCCCGAACACGTCGAGCACCGTGAGCACCAGCCCCCAGAACAGATTCTGGGCCCACTCGGCGTAGAACAGCAGGAAGATCAGAATGAGGAAGGCGTAATTCTTGACCGGCCGCATCAGCTGGCGGGTCGACTCGGGCAGCGACGGCTCGATTGCGGCGTAGCCGTCGAGACCAGGGATGGGCAACATGTTCAACACGAACACCACGATCTGCAGGAACCCGAAGAAGGCCACGGCTCTGGCCAGAATCGGTTGCCCGACCGGGTCGACGAGGCCATTGGCCACCGCGAGAAGGCTGACGGCCCCGAACACCAGGTTGGTCAGCGGACCGGCCAGAGCCACCATCGTGGCCTGGGCGTTGTTGAGCGCGGCCCGGTTGATCATGACCGCCCCGCCCGGCAGGGCGATGCCGCCCATCATGATGAACACGACGGGAAGGACGAGCGACAGGAGGGGATGGGTGTACTTACGGGGATCGAGCGTGAGGTAGCCCCGTTGCTCGACGCTGCGGTCGCCGCTTCGCCAGGCCACGAAGGCGTGGGCGAACTCGTGAAAGATCAGTGACAGGGTCCACGCTGCGAGGATGAAGAGGAAGACGGCAACCCCGGAGGAAACCAGC
>JAOUGG010000880.1 GCA_029857855.1 Acidimicrobiia bacterium
CCAGGATGGCCCCGAAACCAAGGCTGCGCATGGTCGTATCCGGCATCAGCATCAGCCCGAGGAGAGCGATCACCACGGTCATTCCGGAGAATGCGACCGCTCGGGTCGCAGTCGCGCCGGCCACCGACACGGCGTCGACGACGGTCCGACCCACCAATCGCTCCTCCCTGAAGCGCTGTACGACGAACAACGAGTAGTCGATACCGACGGCCAGCCCGATCATCGTGATCATGTTGACGATAAAGAAGTTGAGGTCGGTCAGCTGCCCCACCAGCACGGTCAGTCCAAGGGCGGCGATTATCGAAATCGCGGCCAGCGCCAAGGGCAGCGTCGCGGCCACGACAGCACCGAAGACCAGTACCAGCACGACCAGGGCGATCGGGGCACCCAACGTCTCACCCCGCTGCAACGTCTGCTCGGCCAGGTCATTGAAGGCGAGGTTGATGCTGCCGGTCCCAATGGCAATGACGTCGACGCCGTCCGCTTCGCCCGCGGCTCGAGCGACCGCCACCAGAGGCTCAGCTCGCTCGGCGGCCTCACCCCAGTCGTCGGTATCGAGCGAAACCTGGAGGAGGGCGATCCGCCGGTCCTCGGACAGGAGGCCCGGGACACCATCGGTCGGGGCAACGACCGAAGCGACGTGCTCGGTCGTGCGCAGATCCGCTGCCAGCTCCTCGACCTGGACCAGGAGCGCCGGGTCGTCGAACGTGTCCGACGTCTCGCTCAAGACGAGGACGTACTCCTGCATCGCCGTGTCGGCCCCGGCGTCGCTACGAGCTTGATCGATCAGATCCTGGGCGCGCTGCGCCTCGATATCGACCAGGATCTCCTGTTCCTGTGTCAGTACGCTCCCCAGACCGGTCATGGACATGATCGCACCTGCGACCAGCACCATCCATATGGCGAGCGTGACCCAGGGATGGGTGGCCGCTCTCCGGGCCAGGTTGCCGGTGAGCCCGAGACCATCCATCGTCATGCCCTCCGAGTGTGTGGATCCCGCAATGCCGACGCATCGCCCCTCAATCGTCTGTTCGTGGCCGGAGCACGAGAAGGGACTAAAGACCCTTCTGGCGCGAGCGATCATCGGACAACGGCCGTGATTCGTTTGGCACCGCACACGGGCTGCCAGGCCAGATACCGCAACACCGCCGCCGCCTGGTCGCCATTGCCGCCGTCCAGATCACGATCGTCGCAGGACAACCGGCACGAACCGAGAAGCCAGATCTGGAGCCGGTGGATTCGGGTGTTGGTCGAAGGGCGCCGGTCGACCGCCGGCACAACCGGTGCCGGAGCATCAATTGTCGAGATGGTTGATGCCGCCTGAGAGGCGAGGCGCGATTCGGTGGCCGACGACGCAAGGAGGCGCAACTCGGCACAGGTCCGTTGCTCGTCGAGGGCCAGATCCGCCGCCACTTCGGCCAGACGCTCCTGATGCCGGGCGAGGCGTCGAATCTGGTGGAGAAGATCCCGGCAGCGAGAGGCCTGCTCGTCGTTGAGCTCCTTGGACCGCCGCAGACAGGTAAGGAGTTCCTCGGCCGCGTCGCATCGGTGGCTCGACACCTGATCGATAAAGGCGTCCAGCCGGTCGCCGCCCGCAGCCTGGGCAGACCAACCAAACATTTCCGACGTGTTCCCTCCGCAGCGGTCGTTCGGCGTGCAACCGTGCGACCGGTACTCCGCGTTCGCCGGCCGCAGAGGCCGACTCCTGCATATTACTTCACGGTGCCCGTCCGGGGCCTCCGTATTTGTATGTGGAAAGACGAATGGAGGGTCGCTCTGATACGTTCAGCTGCCGATTTGGTGTGCGGTGGTCCTCACCACAATGGCGTCGATCTCGACCAACTGGTCGGAGTAACCGAGCCGGGCAACACCGAGCAGCGTGGCCGGTGGAACGGTGCCGCCGAACCAGCCGACGACACCCGACCAGGCCCCGGCCAGATCCTCCTCCTCGCCGACGACGTAGACCGAGAGCCGACGGACATCGGACTCCTCGAAGCCGTTCACATCGAGAACGATGGCCAGGTTGTCGAGACACGCCGACGCCTGAGCGGCGGGGTCGCCGACGGCGACGATGGATCCCGACCGGTCATGGGGCACCTGGCCGGCGACGAACAACTGGCTGCCAACGCGCTCGGCGTAGCGGTAGCCCGGTGTCGGTGGCAGTCCTGCGGCCAGTTCGGCGTCGTTCATTTCGGGGAGCCTAGTCGACCACCCATCGGCCGGTCGTGAACGCCCGTCCGGCATCGAGCTCCCCAAG
>JAOUGG010000882.1 GCA_029857855.1 Acidimicrobiia bacterium
CGAAGCCGATCTGCGCTGCCCGCCTCAGGACAACGAGCAGTTCTTCATCGCCCTGCGCCATCTCGGTCGGGAGGTCGAGTACGTGCTCTATCCCGACGAGTCCCACGTCTACGCCACCGCCGGCCGCCCCGACCGCCGGATCGACCGTATGGAACGGGTGCTCGACTGGTTCGCCCGCCACCTCGTCGTCGACTGATCCCGGCCGGTCAGACCAACCAGGACGACCGGTCGAACCCACGCTCGAGGCCGGGACGGTCGAGCGCAAACGGCGCCAGATCGGCGCCGGGCTCACCCCCGAGGGCGAGGTCGGCCAGCACCCGGCCGAACCAGGCCGCGAACTTGAAGCCGTGGGCCGCGCCGAGGCCAACGACGACGTTAGGGTGATCGTCGAGCCGATCGGCGACAAAATCCCGATCGGCGGTAAGGGTGTAGAGACAGGTGGTGGTTCGAGGAGCGCCGAGGCCCGTGCCGATCAGATCGTTCAGAAACCGAGCGAGGCGCTGCTCCATCTCCGGATCGGGATCGAAGCCCCGGGCATCGGGGTCGACGACCGGGCCACCGCAGTCCTCCGACGCCTTGATCCGATCGACCACACCGGCCGGACCGTACATCGGGAACCCGTAGAAGCTCGGGTCGTCCATCCAGATCCAGACCGGAAACCGCCCGATCGACAGGTCCTGCCGGTTCCCGACGGGAAAGTAGCTCACCTGCTCCCGGGTGACGGTGAGCGGAACCCGGTGGCCAAGGGGGGCGAGCAGCCGGTTGGTCCAGGCATCGGCGCAAACGACAACGGCCCCGCAGCGAACGCTTCCGGCGGCGGTCACCACCTCCACCTCCCCGCCGCCGGGATGGATCGACAGCACCGGCGTGAGCGGGCGAAGGTCGGCCCCGTTGGCCACGGCCAGTTCCTGCAGCAGCGCGGTCGCCCGGTCGGGGGGCACGATGCCGGTGTCGGGTGCGTGGATGGCCAGCATCTCGTCGTCGACGAGGTGGCCGCGGGCGAAGGCGGGCCAGCGCCGCCGGATCTCGTCGCCGTCCAACCATTCGTGTTCGACGCCGACCTCGGCCAGCGCCGAGCGATAGTCGGCCGGGTCGATGGCGGCGGCCGGGGGGAACAGATCGAGCCCACCGGTGATGGTGATGACGGGGCGATCGGCCTCGGACTCGACGTCACGCCAGCACCGGTACGCCTCCGCCGTGAGCCGCACGTAATGGGGCGTGTGATAGGAACGGCGGATGATGCGGGAGTGGTCGTGGGAGGCGCCGCGGACGTGGCCGAGCTCGAACTGTTCGAGACCGACGACCGACACCCCCCGCCGGGCGAGGGCGTGCACGGTGGCCGAGCCGAGGCCGCCGAGACCGATCACCCCGACCTCAAAGTCCGTGTTGCCGAGCTCGCGTCGGACGCTCACGGCCGCCCCATCGCCCGGCGGTACCAGGCGGTGATCTCGGCCGTGTCGTCCTCTGCGGGGGCGAACCAGCCGCCCGACCAGGCCCGCGACGCCATGCCCCGCTGCACCCCGGCGCACACCGCCCAATCCTGACGGTTGACGAGATCCCACAGTTCGACCGCGTCGGACGGATCGAAATCCGGATCGGCGACGGCGTCCGGATGGAACAGCAGCTCGCAGTCGACGATGGTGACCCCGGGGCCGAGGGGACGCAGCCGGAAGGCGGCCACATGCTCGGCCGACAGACTCAACAGCAGGTTCGGGTAGACCAGTTCGCCCTTGTGCCGCACCTGTTCGGCGGCGTCGAGACCGGGAAACGGCGCGCGATTCGACGTGCCGCTCAGCGTGAAGGTCCAGGCTCCGTCGCGGTGCGGGATCCCGTCCGGCCACTCGAGGTCGACGCCGCCACGGCGAAAGGCGGGCACCAGCTCGCACAATTCGGGGTGGACCGGGCCGCAGTGATAACACTCGTTGTAGTTCTCCGCCACCACCTTCCAGTTCGCCGCCACCTCATAACGCAGGATCGCCCCCCGCCACAGCTCGGCCAATGGATAGCGCCGCACCCGGTCGACGACTGGACCGAGCTGGACGGCAAGCGGTTGCGCTTCGGCCGGGGTGAGGTGAACGAACACGAACCCGCCCCAGGCCTCGACCCCGACCGGATACAGGGCCACGCCCGGGGTCCGCTCGGGCTCGAGAAACGGGGCGTTGACGAGCCGGCCGTCGAGGTCGTAGGTCCAGGCGTGGTAGGGGCAGCGGATCATCGGCTTCGACGGCGGACCCCAGGCGCCGCACTCGGCCACC
>JAOUGG010000111.1 GCA_029857855.1 Acidimicrobiia bacterium
CGCCGTACACCGACACCAAGAAACGGCTGGTGCGGGCAGCGGTTCCCAGCCGATGGTCGCCCCGCGAACGCTTCGCCGCCTGGCTGGGGCGTTTCGCCCCGCTGAAGCCGTTGAGCGAACGCCTCGAGCGTTGACGCTTGTGGCGTTTGCCGCCTGCCGTCTGGCCAATTGAAATCGATGCTACATTTCTGGCGTTCGTACTGGGGCGGTCACCAACATGGTGGTAATCGATGGGTCATCAGGCACAGCACCGCCAAACGGCACGGGCCAAGCAGGGATGGAGTCTGCCTCGCGACGAGAGCGTAGTTCTCCTCGGATGCTGGATTAGCGACCGACGGCGGGAACTCAATCTCACCAGTCAGGAGTTTGCCTCCATGCTGCCGAGAAGCACCGAGTGGCTGGCGGCCGTGGAGGCCGGGACCTGCGTGCCGGCGCCATTTGGGCTGCAACTTCTGCGTCACGTCCTATCTGAGGCTGCGGGACGACCGATCGACCCCTGGGCGGTTCTGCACGAGATCGAGGAGGATCCGTGGGGAGATCAGGCGAGGCTTCTACGCCGTCGACATGACCTACAATTTCGGCCTGACCAGAACTGGAACGTCGACGAGTCGGATGGGCTCTTGCCGGTTGTCGACGAGATCGAGTATCGCGATCGCTTGCTCATCGTCTTCCCCCTCACGGTCTTCCTGCTGTTGGTGGGCGTGGCCCTGTTGGCGAGGCCTGATGGTGAGTTAGGCGTTGGCGTTGAGGTCGATCTCGCCGTCAGCGCTCTTGCCTTCTCGGTCTTCACCACGTCGGTCTACTTCGAACTCCGGTGGCTGAACTCGGCGCTCGATCGGCTGACTGCATGGTTTCGACAGGGTAGTCGGCGGCGATGGTTCGGTGCCATGGAGGAGGTCCGCAACCTCCAAGGCCACCAATTGGCGGTCCAGGACGGTTGGTATCGGCCCGGCGAGTTCCGGTTCCTGATTCCGTCCTGCCGGGACCGGTTTCGCTCGTTGGCCAGAGAGATCGATATCAGCGAACGGGTGGCCGTGGTTCTTTTTCTGTTCGCCGGGTTGCTGCTTGCGCCCAGCGTTTTGGTGGCTGTGCACGCTCAGTCCGTTGACCCAGTGCAACAGTGGTTGCTGCTCATTGCCGTCAGCGCAGTTGTGGCGATGCGGCTTCTATACCGTCTTCGGGGGCGAACTCTCGATGCTGTCGACACGGCGCTGGTCGGCTACGGAGATCCGAAGATCCGACGTTCTTGATGCGACTCACGCCGGCGAGACCGGAGGGGGTTCCGGATCGACGGAACCGACTTCTTTGGCCCGCTTCTTCATCTGGTCAATGGCCTGCTCGGTTTCCTCGGGATTCCGCTCGCCCTCAGGTTCAAGGGTCGGAAGGTTGAGCAATGGTGTGGCGAACACGGCGACAACACAGAACACGATAAACATGGGGAGACCATCGGCCTTTCGTGAGCGCCTTTGAGGATCGGCGATCGATCGTCGATATCTGGCCGCTGGTCTTCTCGATTCGCTCAGCAGGTGCCGATGTTCACCGGGGTGGTCCCTGGTGGAGTGACGACCTCGCCCGCATCGTCAATGATCGTGACCACGGCAGGACGAGGTCACCCGGTGTCGGTCATCGTCCAGGGGTAGGCGTTTCGGCCGCCATAGGTAGTTTCGCCGGACAGTAGCCGCTCCCGAGTTGGCGGATCGAGTGCGGCGTCGGCTGTCGTCCAGGCCATGGCGATGGCGCCTTCGACGGTGGCCCGGTCGGCCTCCGGGGTGCGACACAGGTTGGCGAACTCGACTTGATGGTTGACCGCGTCGCCGGCTTCCAATCCCAGCATGGGGTGGATCGTGGGCATGAGTAGCGACAGGTTGGCCATGTCGGTCGACCCGCCGCCTCCCGTTTCCGGTGGTGCGAACGTGCGGCCCAGCGTCTCGGCGTTCCGCTGGTAGAGGCTCGTGAGCGTGGTGTCGGGATCAAACTCGGTATAGGGAATCCGGGTCGGTCGGATGTCGAGGGTGGCGCCGGTGGCCATCGCCCCGGCCTGGAAACAGGCATGGATGCGGGGGACGAGGTCCCGTAGCTGTTCGATCGACGGGGATCGAAGTTGGAACTTGGCGACCGCCCGGTGGGGAACGATGTTGGTGGCATCGCCTCCGTCGACCACGATGCCGTGGACCTGATCGCCCGGCGGCAGATGCTGACGGAGGAGCCCGATCGCCACCTGAGCCACGGTGATGGCATCCGCGGCGTTGACGCCCTTGTGAGGGGCGGTGCTGGCATGGGCAGGGTGGCCGCTGAAGTGGTACTCGAACGACGTGGTGGCCAGCGTGGTGAAGTCGGCCCGCTCGGTCGGGGAAGGGTGGACCATCATCGAGAAGTGCACGCCGTCGAACACACCCCGCTCGAGCAGAATGATCTTGCCACCGCCGCCCTCCTCAGCCGGGGTGCCAACCACCCGCACGGTGAGGTCCAGTTCGTCGGCCACTTCCGTCAGACCGATACCGGCCCCGACCCCGGCCGCCGCGATCATGTTGTGGCCACAGGCGTGACCTATGCCGGGCAGGGCGTCGAGTTCGGAACAGATCCCGACGGTCAGTGACCCGGAACCGTATGTGGCCACAAACGCCGTCGGAAGATCACCGACGCCGAGGGTAACCGAGAACCCGGCATTGCCCAGAACCTTTGCGCACGCCTCGGCGGCATGCTGCTCCTCGAAGGCCAGTTCGGGGTGCTCCCAGATGTCGTGCGAGAGCTCGGTCAGCCTGGCGGCCTCGGCCTCGATCCGGGCCCGAATCCGGCCTTTGGCCTTGCTCCCGGTCGGTCGGTCCGTGGTCGTCGTCGTCTCGTTTTCGCCTGGCGATGTCATACACCCAGCTAATCACACTCGATACCGTGAGCCCATGCCGGTGATCGCCTTGTGGAGCGCGCCTCGGGGGCTTCGGCTTCGAGCCGAGTGAACGCTCGTATGCCGTCACGGTCGAGAGCGTGCCGACCGTGGCCTGGCCGGTTCACCGCTCGACGGCACCGTCCGAAACCGGTAGTCTGAACAACGTGAAGTAACTGCCTGTCCACGGTCCCGCGCTTCAAGCGCAACCGCTCCGGTCAATCGGAGCTCTCCCTGGAAGGCAGTTCATGGCGCAACACGATCCCGTCACCCTCGTGGCCCGAGGCCTCTCCGTCGATCGTGGCGGACACAACGTCCTCCACAACGCCACCATCACGATCACGCCCGACGCCCGCATGGCCGTGGTCGGTCCCAACGGTGTCGGCAAGTCGACGCTGCTTCTGGCGCTGGCCGGACATATCCCGATCCGGTCCGGCACGATCACCGCGCACCCGCCCTCGGGGCGGGTCGGCCTGCTCGATCAGGTGCAGGAGCGGTCCGACACCACCACCGGCCGGGCGCTGGTGGCAGCCCGGATCGGAGTGGCCGACGCCCGCGCCGAATTCGAGGCGGCCACCCGGGCCCTGGCCGAACCACCGGTCGGGACGGCCGACGACCGTGGGGTGAGCGACGCAGTCGCCGACCGCTACGACGTCGCGCTCACCGCCTGGGAGGCCGTCGGCGGCTTCGACTTCGACCACCGCCTGGAGGCGGCGTGTCTCGAACTCGGTCTCGAAACCGATCACCTCGACCGCCCGACAGTCACTCTGTCGGGCGGTCAGCTGGCCAAACTCGGGCTGGCCTCGATCATGATCAGCCGCTTCGACATCACGATGCTCGACGAGCCGACCAACAACCTCGACCGCCACGGGTTGGCCGTGCTCGAACGGTGGGTGTCCCGCCATGACGGAGCGATCGTGATGGTGTCACACGACCGCACGTTCCTGGAGCGTACGATCACGTCCGTCGCCCGCGTCGAGGCCAATGGCTTCGATGCGGCGAACGGCAATGTCGAGGTGTTCACCGGCGGCTGGCAGGACTACGAGGAGCAGATCGCGTTGGCTCGCCGGCGGGCCGAGGAGCGTTTCGAGCGCTACACGACCGAGCGGGATCGGCTGGCGTCGCTGGCCCAACAGAAGCGGGAGTGGGCCGATCGGGGGGCCAGCCGGGTGAAGAAGCGCCCGGCCGACAACGACCGCAACCGCCGGATGAAGGAGTTGGCGTCGGCCGACCAGCAGGTCGGTGCGGCAAAGGCGGTGTCGAAGCGGCTGGAGCGGCTGGAGACGGTCGACAAGCCGTGGCAGCCGTGGCAGCTCCGGTTCACGATCGCCGAGACTGAGCGAGGTTCCTCCGACGTGATCGTGGCTCGAGATCTCGTGATCGAGCGCGGTGGGTTCCGGCTCGGCCCGGTGTCATTCACGATCAACTGGGGCGAGCGTGTGTTGATCGACGGGGCGAACGGTTCGGGCAAGACCACGTTGGTCGGCGGGCTCCTCGGGCGGCTGGGCCCGACGAGCGGATCTGCCGTGCTCGGTCCGTCGGTCGTCCCCGGGACGGTCGGGCAACTCCGACAGGCGTTCCTGACCGACGACTCGCTACTGACCGTGTTCGGCCGCCACGCCGAGCTCGACCCGATGGAGACCCGATCGCTGCTCGCCAAGTTCGGTCTCGACGCCGACGCCGTCGCCCGCTCCGCCGCCACTCTCTCCCCCGGTCAGCAGACCCGGGCCGAACTGGCGGTGTTCCAGGCCCGAGGCGTGAATCTGATCGTGCTCGACGAGCCGACCAATCATCTCGACATGGAGGCCATCGAGCAACTCGAACAGGCGCTGGCCGACTTCAACGGGACCCTGCTCGTGATCACCCACGATCAACGCTTCCGGGAGGCGTTGCGCATCGACAAGTTGTTGGAGCTCGACGACGGCGGACTCGTCGCCCAAGTGGCCCCTGCAGCCGGACCGAACGTATAGTTGGCGGCTGACGCCATGGACATCCGACCAAACCCTACTGACGAGGAGGCCGCGGCCATTGCCGCCGCAGTTTTCCTGGCCTGGCCCCAACCGGCGCTCGAGGCGGATCCTCCCTCGACGTCGACACGCTGGCGGTTCAGTGGCCGCTGGTGGCACCACAACCAACGCCGCCGACGCCGACCCTAGTCTCATCGATCCAGGCCACGTTCGGATCCGGGACATCGACGACGGCCAGAAGAGCGACGTCGAGTTCGGGGGCCCCACTGGCGACGAGGCCGAGGCGGCTCCCTGTCATTTGGCCGCCGGTAGAGCCGGTGCCATGTCGATTGCGCTCGGCAAGCATGAACCTGAGGTGGATCAGGTGAATCGTCAAGGTGACAGCATTGGTGACGACAACCGGCCAGGCGGGTAACAGAACTCCGTAGGCGATGTAGGCCACCGCGCCGACGACGGCCAAACCCCGGAGTCGGCCGATCGACCTCGTCATGACCGAGCCGATGATCAGCGTAGACGCGGCGAATCCCACCAGATCGGTCATCGTCGTAACCTCCTTTGGCTGGATAGGACGTGCGCCGACCAGGCGCTGATACGCGGCCGTGCCGTTCCCGCCAAAACGAGGACAGTACTCTAGAACAAGTCCAGCTGACGGTCCGGTTCAACAGGGGCCGGTAACGGTTCGACGGCTGCCGCTCCGGGGCCATCGTCGGCGCTGTCGACAAAGCCGGCGGCGACATGGGCGGCGACCTCGGCATGGAATTCACGGTTCAGCCACAGCGAATCGACGTTGTCCGGGGTGTGCACGAACACGAACGGCTCCAATCCCGCCATCAACCACTCCGCCACCTTCGGCACCCACTGCTGCCACCCGGCTCGGGTTGCCTCGGGATCGGTCCGGCCGATTAGGCGGACCACCGGCGACCCGGCGGTGACCACCGGCCGCACGGGCACCCTCGGCTTGCGGGTGAACGCGCCGACCTCGGCCGGTGTCTGTGACGGACCGGCGAACAACGGGCGGCTGTCGAGCAGCACTCGGTTCACGCCGCGGCGCGCCAACATATCGTTGAGCGATCGCTCCGCTCGACCCCCGGGAAAGTAGGCGTGATGGCGCACCTCGACGGCCCAGGTCCAATCGAGTCGAGGAACCGAATCGATGAACTCGGTCAGAACGGAGAGGTCGTCGGGCCCGAACGTCGGCGGGAGCTGGATAAGCAGCGGACCACACCGATCGGCCAGCGGAGCCATCGCGGTGAGGAACTCGTCGAGCTCGTCGTCGACATGACGGACACGACGATCGTGGGTGATCGTTCGAGGCAGCTTGAAACAGAACCGGAAGTCGGGCGGGGCCTGCTCGGCCCATGCGGCCACCGTCGTCGCCGACGGCACCGCATAAAACGTCGTGTTCCCTTCGACCGCGTTGCACCAGGTGGCGTAGGCGGTCAGCGTGTCGGTCCCGTCGGACGGCAGAAAACGCCCGGTCCACTCCGGCAGCGACCACATCGGCGCCCCGACCCGGAGAATCACCGGCAACCGGCCGGCCGGCGGATCACGCCAGCGAGAACGGTGGGTAGCGATCCGTGATCAGAAGGCTGACATACGCCTGCACCCGTAGTGCCCAGCGCCCAACGCCCACCACATAGTCGAAAAGCACTCTGGGGTAGCGGCCGGTGATCAGGATGGCGAACCAGGCCGCGAAGACGGCCAGCACCGCTCCGAGGACCAACACGATGAGGATGAGATAGTGCGGGATGGCCAGGATCCACTTCACCAACGGTAGCCACCGGTTGAGATCGCGTTCCACATCCGGGTAGTCGAGGTCGAGGTGCACGCTCTGCTCCTCGACCGTGGACGGGTACTTGTCGGTAAGGAGGGCGGCGTAGGCACCGACCCGGGAGCTGAACCGGTTGAACTCGAGAGCGAAGTCGAACCACCACCGGGGATAGCGCTGCCGGACGACAATCATCATTGCGGTGGCAAGGGCCAAACCGGCGGCGATCCCACCAGACGTTCTGCTCACGTTTTCGCCGGTCTCGGTGACATAGGTGACCGTGGTTTCCGACGTCAACACAGCCAACACGATGGCGATCGGGATGATGTAGAAGATACGAAGCAGGGTGGACAGGCGGTCCAGCTCCTCCGGGTAGTCGATGTCGAGACGAGCTGGATAGCCCCCCTGTTGTGCAGCTTCCATGATGCCCCCTCAGGGTGTGATCAATTGCCTGGATTTCACTCCTAATCTATGGCGGGACCCGACGGTCGAACAGAGGCTTCGGTCCCGACGGCAAGAGCCGTTCTGCCAGCCGGCAGTAGGCT
>JAOUGG010000883.1 GCA_029857855.1 Acidimicrobiia bacterium
CGGCAAGGCCGACGACCGTCACGGCGCCGAGCCACACGCCGACGCCGCCCCACGACGAGCGAAGGAACGCCGGCACCGATACCGTCCACCGCCCCTTCGTTTGCCCGGCGGCGCCAAGCGCACTGCGGGGCACGTCCGAGATTCCGGCGGGTTCGGTCAATCCGACGTCCCGTCCGTCGTCGAGAATGACGCGGCTCGAACGAAACGGCAACGACGGTTCGACCAACCATTCACCCGTCACGGCGGCGATGCCGAATTCCGGAGCTGGAGCGTGGAACTGATTGTCGGGATCGGCGGTCTGGACTGGACGATGGTCGTCCATGAGTGATTCCTCGGGTGTCGGCGGGTTCACGACACTATCGACGCCGCCGAACGTCTCCGTGTCGCGATCAATTACTCTAGCTTCGAGTTCGACGTCGCTGTCGGTCGTTGCAGATTGAAACACCCGACCCTTCTCCGCCGATCGTGATCAGACGTAGCGCACCGAGTAGATCGGGGGCAGATGATGGGCGATGCTGTGCCAGCCGTCGCCCTGATCGTCGGTCACCCACAGATTTCCCGTCGTCGAACCGAAGGCCAGCTGGTCGCCGTCGCCTGCAATGTCGAGAGCGTGACGCAGCACGAGATCGTAGGCGTGGACCTGCGGCAGGCCCGTCCTGAGCGTCTCGAACCGCGTGCCGCCGTCGCGGGTTCGGTTGACGACGACGGAGCCGTCGATCGGCGCTCGTTTCTGATCCGAGTGCGAGGGCACGAACCACGCGGTGTCGGCATCATTGGGGTGGACGGCGACGGCGAAGCCGAACGACGAAGGCTCGGCATGCAGCTCGACCCACGATTCGAGGTCGTTGTCGGAACGCCAAATGCCCATGTGGTGCTGGCACCAGAAGACCTCGGGGCGGGTCGGACTCTGCACGACGCAGTGCGGGTCCTGGTTCTCGGGATCCTCGGCCTGATCGGGCGGAACGTAGCCGGCAACCATTCCTTTCGTGTGGGGATTCCAGCTCGTCCCACCGTCGAGCGTCCGCCAGACCCCGCCGCTCGACACGGCGACCGTCACCGATGCGGATTCCCGCGGATCGACACAGATCGAGTGGATCGCGGGTTGATCCAGACCACCGCCATTCCACTGAGGGCGTACCTCGTGGTTCCAGAGTGAGTCGACGAGTTCCCACGATTCGCCGCGATCGCCGGAACGGAACAGACCACCGGGCGTGGTCCCGCACCACAGGCCCCCTTCGGAGTCCGGGGCGATCTCGAGCGCCCAGATCCCGCCGAGCGCCCACTCCCGTTCCCGACCCCACATGTCGATGTCGACGAAATCCTCGGGTTTCGGCGGGTATTCCGGCACCCCGACCTCCTCCCACGAGACGCCCTGATCGGACGAGCGGTGAAGCTTGGTGCCGAAGTGCCCGTGGTCGAGCACGGCGTACCAGGTTCCGTCTCGTGGATCGGTGAGGGTCAGGTTGACGTTGTCACCGACGAAGTGGGCGTCGACCACCGAGGCCTTGGCACCCGCTCCATCGACGACGAACAGACCCTTCCTGGTCCCGACATGTACGAGTGAATCGGTCACGGTTGCTCCTGCGTTGCTGTTCCAGCCCTCGGCTCGGTACCGGGGCGCCTTTCGTCGTACCGGTCAGCCCCCGGACAGGGCCTGCATCACGTAGACCTCGCCATCCGGCGGGACGGCATCGGTGAGATGGCGGCGATCGGTTATCTGTTCGCCGTCGACGAAGATCACCATGTGCTTCCGCAACGACCCCTGCTCGTCGACGACGTATCCTTTGAGCTGCGGAACTTCCGCGAAAACCCGGTCGAGCGCATCGGAAACCGAGCCGGCATCGACCGTCACGGGCGGACACTCGACGTGTCGCTGGAGGTTCCGGGTGAACACCACGCGGGCCACCGCCGTACCGTATCACGACCGCGGTTTCGGCGCCGGGCGACGAGCGACGATCGACGATCGACGATCGACGATCAGTCCGGGCCTGCGGCCCACCACCGTGCGACCTCGTCGACCAGATCGGGCGACAGGGCGTCGAACCAGGTAATTCGCGGGTCCCGACGGAACCACCGCTGCTGACGTCGGGCGAACCTGCGGGTTCGGCGTTTGGCCTCGGTCAGCGCCTCGTCGAGCGGCACGTTGCCCTCGAGGTGGGCGATGAGCTCTTTGTAGCCGAGGGCCTGAGCGGCCGTCCGCGACATCCCTGAGCGGTGGACGCTCCGAACCTCGGCGAGCATCCCGGCCGCCAT
>JAOUGG010000112.1 GCA_029857855.1 Acidimicrobiia bacterium
GCTCATCGGCGTCTGGCAGGATTCGCTCGACACCTTCAC
This sequence comes from Acidimicrobiia bacterium, assembly GCA_029857855.1. GTDB lineage: Bacteria > Actinomycetota > Acidimicrobiia > Acidimicrobiales > SZUA-35 > JAHELU01. Next base: position 40 of record JAOUGG010000112.1, read on the forward strand.
CCAAGTGGTGGCAGCGGTCGTCGTTTCCCTGGCTGTGGCCATTCCACTCGGCATCTGGTCGGGCCGCAACAAGCGGGTGGAAGCCGTCCTCTCCCCCATTCTCGACGCCCTGCAGACGATCCCGTCGCTGGTCTACATCATTCCGGCGGTCACGATCTTCACCCTCGGCGTGGTGCCCGGCATCATCGCCTCGGTGCTCTACGCCATGGTCCCCGGTGTGCGGATCACCGCCCTCGGGATCCGCCAGGTGCCGACCGAGAGCATCGAGGCGTCGCAGACCTTCGGGGCGACCCCGATGCAGACGATGCTCGGCGTGCGGATTCCACTCGCCGCCACCACCATCATGGCCGCGATCAACCAGGTCATCATGATGGTGCTGGCCATGGTGATCATCGCCGGCCTGGTCGGCGGCGGTGGGCTCGGGTTCCAGGTAATCAGCGCGGTGAAGAACTCCGAGGTCGGTCACGGGATCGCGGTCGGTCTTGCCATCGTGATCATGGCCATCATCCTCGATCGCTCAACCCAGAGCATCGCCGATCGGCTCCGGCCACCAGCCGGTCATCACTAACGGTCATCAGCAGCAGTCATCACCAGTGCCCGACGGCTATGGTCGGCTCCCATGATCAACCCTCGCCCACCGGCCGTCGACGGGGTCACACCCGAGTCGATCGATGCGTTCGTCGTCGATCAGTGGCCAGCTCGAAACGACGTTTCCCGATGCCTGGAGGTGTCCGGGCGCCATGCGCTGGCCGAGATCACCGTCGGCGCCGAACAGATCCGACCCGGCGGCTACATCTCCGGTCCGACCCAGTTCGCCGCCGCCGACCTGGCGCTCTGGTACGCCTGCTTCGGGGCCATCGGGCTCGAGGCAATGGCAGTCACCAGTGAGCTGTCGATCCGCTTCCTCCGTCCCGCCCTCGGTGAACTGCTCATCGCCCGGGCCGAGCTGCACAGCGTGGGTCGTCGCCAGCTCTCGGGCACGGTGGTGATGTGGACCGACGACCCGGACAAGCCGGTGTCGATCAGCCAGGGCTCCTACGTGGCGCCTACCTGACCGTCTCCCGCACCTGATCCCAGCCCTTCGAACTTCTGTCGTAAAATCCGCGGTCTATGGCCGGAAATCGCGACAAATCTTGGAGGGGGGTGGTGGCGGCGCTCGCCGTTGCGGCCGTCACCCTCTCCGCCTGCGGTCAGCAGACGGTTGTGGCCACCGGTCCGATCGAACAGCCGAGTCCACCGCCGACTGCCGGTGATCAGGTCGTCGACGACGTCGTGCTGCGCCTCGGCTTCGACTGCTTCGAGAACAGCGCCATCTCCATTGATGGCGTGGTGTTCGGGCCGATCGATCCGCTGCCCGAGGAGTGGATCTGGCTGGTCGAGGTCCGGGGCCGGGCCACCATCGGAGGGGAGCTCGCCACATTCGTCGCCGACGACGGCACGACGCTGCGGTTGTCGAGCGGTGCGACGAACTCGGCGTGCACATACTGGGAGTTCGACGAGAATCCGCCCGACACCGACACCGGGCGGCTCGACTGCGATCACCCGGCCGTCGATCTCCTCGCGTCGCATCACCCCGACACCGGCCAGGGCCCCGAGGCGCTGGCCGCCGCCGAGGTCCCGGGCACGGTTACCGTCGAGCAGGAGAACCCGCTGACCTGGTGGGCGGTCGACGCCGACGGCAACGTGCTGGCCGGCGTCTACCTCGGTGACGCCGAGGGCGCCGACTACCAGATCTTCCGCTGCCGGAGCTGACAAACTCGGGACGGCGACCGGTCAGGCCAATCCGACGGAGTTCGCCAGGTCGACGGCAGTCGTATCGACACCTTGTGAGTCGACGTCGAGCGACACGAGCCCCGACTCCTCGACCTGCGCTCGAACCTGATGTCGGCGGTGGTCAGGCAGGTCTGGACGCAGGTTCGGTGATGGTCAGGCCAAGGTCGTGGTGATGTGCGACCTCGCCTCCAGGCTGCGGTGCACCGGGCAGCGGTCGGCGATCCGCAGCAGCGACGCCCGGTCGTCGTCCGACAGATCACCCTCGACGTGGACGACCCGTTCGAAGTGGTCGATGTGGTTGCCGGAGGCGGGGGTCGCCTCGTCGCAGACCGCGCAGTCGTCGGCGTGCACACGGCCGTGGGTCACCTCGACCGAGACCCGATCGAGGGTCATTCCCTTACGGTCGGCGTACATGCGGAGGGTCATCGAGGTACAGGCACCCAGACCGGCGGCCACCAGGTCATAGGGGCTCGGACCGGCATCGAAGCCGCCGACCGACTCCGGCTCATCGGCCAGGAACTGATGACTGCCGACGACGACGTGGTTGAGGAAGGTGCCCTGACCGGTCTCGGCCACCACGACCGGGGCGGTCGGGTCCGGCGCGTGGTCGGCCGGATTCTCGTCGACCAGGTACCGATCGGCCCAGTGGGCGATCGTCTCGGCCGCGAACGTCGCATCCCGATGAGATCCCAACAGGTGACTTGCGCCGTCGATCGCGACAAGCGACTTGGGCTGGGCGGCAGCGGTGTAGATGGCTTCGGCGTTCTCGTAGCCGACGATGGTGTCGACGGGCGAGTGGAGAATCAGAAGTGCCTGACCGCCGGCCAGCCCGATCTCGTCGAATCGGTTGGCCTCGAGATCGTGGAGGAAGTCTCGAGCGATCGTGAAGGGACGTCCCCCGATCGAGACCTCAGCTCTGCCGTCGGCTTCGATGTCGGCGACGGCGTCGGTGAAGAGACGGCGGACGTGGGTCGGGTCGGCGGGCGCCCCGATCGTGACCACCGCCTTCACCGACGGGAGATGAAGGGCGGCGGCCAGCACTGCGGCCCCGCCGAGCGAGTGCCCGATCAGGAGCTGCGGAGCGCAGGCGTTGGCCGCCAGCCAGTCGGCGGCAAGGCTCAGATCGTCGAGGTTCGACGAGAAGTCGGTGTTGGCGAACTCCCCCTCGCTGTGGCCGAGGCCCGTGAAGTCGAACCGGAACACGGCGATCCCGTGGTTGTTGAGCTCCGCCGCGATCCGGCCGGCGGCGAAGAGGTCCTTGCTGCAGGTGAAGCAGTGGACGAACAGGGCGTAGGCCTTGGGCGGACCGGCCGGCAGATCGAGCCTGGCGGCAAGATCGGCACCGAGGCTGCCGCGAAAGGTGACGTGCTGGGCGTGATCCTTCATGGTGCCAGTCAACCAGGTCGTGGGGTTGCTGCATTCCATTCGAGGCGCGATGACCAGCATTGCCACCTCCCGGGTCGCGTCAGATCCGCTCGAAGTAGCGCTGTCGCTCCCAGTCGGTCACCGCCTGGTTCCAGGCCGCCACCTCGACCTCGTAGAAGTGGCTGTAGTGCTCGACCACGTCGTCGCCGAACGTCGCCCGCGCCAGCTCACTCGACCGGAACCCGGCGACCGCCTGATCCAGGGTGTAGGGCACCCGGGGAAGGTCGGCGGCCTGGTACACGTCGCCGACGAAGGCCTTGGGTGGTTCCGTGCGGTTCTCGATTCCGTGCAACCCCGACGCCAGCGCGGCCGCATAGGCCAGATAGGGATTGCAGTCGGCACCCGGTATGCGACACTCGATCCGCAGACTCGAACCGTGGCCGACCACCCGGAACCCGGCGGTCCGGTTGTCCTGCGACCAGGCGATGCGGGTCGGCGCCCAGGAACCGTCGGTGTACCGCTTGTAGGCGTTGACGGTCGGGGCGTAGAACGGCATGAAGTCGACGACGTTCGCCATCCATCCACCGAGGAACCAGCGGAACAGATCCGACCGGTCACCGTAATCGCCGTCGCCGCCGCTGACGAACGCATTGGCCCGATCGTCACCTGACCCCGACCACAGGCTCAGATGGATATGACAGCTGTTGCCGGCCTCGGCCGAATGAGGCTTGGCCATGAACGTCACGGCCACCCCCATGCCTTCGGCCAGCTCCTTCATTGCGTGTTTCATCACGGTGTGACGGTCGGCCATCGTGAGCACATCGGCGTAGCGGATGTTGAGCTCGTGCTGACCTCTCCCCCACTCCCCCTTCGAATTTTCGACGGGGATACCGGTGCGCCGCAAGGCCCGCCGGGCCGCCCCGACATAGGGTTCGACCCGGCCCCCCTGCAGCAGGTGGTAGTCCTCGATGTAGTAGCCGGCCGGTTCGAGACCGACGTAGCCCTTGTCGTGGACCTCCCGGTAGGAGTCGTCGTAGAGGAAGAACTCGAGTTCCGAGGCCGCCATGGCCGACAGTCCCCGCTCCGCCAGACGTTCGACCTGCGACTGCAGCATCGAACGGGGTCCCGGTGGCACCGGGACCGGCCCACCGTCGACGCCGCCGCCGTCGTCGACCAGGTCGCAGAGAACGAGAGCGGTACGGTCGGTCCACCCGGCCCAGGTCAGGGTCGCCAGATCGGGCACCAGGTGGAAGTCGCCGTAGCCGAGCTCCCAGTTGGCGAACTGATAGCCGGGGACCGGCTCCATCTCCATATCGACGGTCAGGAGATAGTTGCAGCCGTGGGTGCCGTGATCGAGCCCGTCGGCGAGGAAGAAGTCGGCGTCGAACCGTTTGCCCATCAGCCGGCCGTAGTGGTCGGTGAAGGCCACCAGCACCGTGTCGATCTCATCGGCCTCAACCAGACTGCGCAGGGTGTCCGGGCTCATCGCATCAGGAGTCGAGATGGTCATGGATCGGAGGCTACCGGCAGGCTCGGGCCACCGACCCCGACCATCCAGAGGAATGCCTCGATGCCGGCCGGTCCGAGGAGCTTGAACTCACGGCGCAGCGCCTTGTCACGTTCCGCCGGCGACGGGTGCCCGGTCAACCAATCCTCGAAACCGCCCGCCGCCTCGAGATCGAGCAGTTTCCCGGCGTTGTGCACCGTGGCCTCGATCTTGCGTCGGTTCCTGATGATCCTCGAATCCTCACACAGCCGGTCGATGTCATCCGGGGACAGCGCGGCGACGGTCTCGCAGTCGAACGAGTCGAAGGCTTCGGTGAAACCCTCCCACTTGGCTTTCACCACCGCAGCTCCCATGCCCGCCTGGAACACCATCTTGGTCATGGCGGCCAGATAGTCGGCGAGGCCGGTGACCTCCATTCGTTCGTGCGGGCCGTCGGACGATGGGGTCGCCGGTGTCGTTGTCGTATCGGTCATCATCGCCTCCTGGCGGCTCGGTGGAGCGGGGCCATTCCCGCACCGTCAAGACGAACAAGCGCGCCGGGAATCGACAATCACACGACAAATTTCGGCAGATCTCAGCTGGTGGCCGATGCCGACGCCGGTGGAGAAGTGTCGGGCGGGTCGTCGAGCCGGGCCAGGAGACCGGGACGAAAGACCACGACCAGCCCGGCCAGGGCCAGCAGAGCGCCGGCGGTGGTGACGACCGGACGGGGGCCGATCACATCGGCCAGCGCCGTCTGGATCAACGCTCCGACCGGGTAGGCTCCGGTGAAGGTCATGATGCGGGTGGCCATCACCCGACCCCGGATCCGATCGGCCACGATCGTCTGCACGGCGGTGTTCGAGGTGGCCACGATCGTCAGAAAGCCCATGCCGGCGAACAACAGCCCGGTCGCGCCCTGCCACACCGTGGTCGACGAACCGAACACCATGATCATCAACCCGTACAGCGGCAACGCGACCCGAACCGTCTTCGCCCGCGACAGATCACCGAAGACCCCGGCCACGATCGGTGCGGCGAGAATGGCGCCGATCCCCATCAGACCCGACAGCAGACCGAGCGCCCACGGGTCGACGCCATACACCTGCTTGGCGTAGACCACCACGAAACTGACCACGGGAAAGCCGAGAAACGCAACACAGGCGGCCAACGCGATACCGACTCCGATACCGGGCTGGCGGCGTATGTAGCGGATCGAGCTGACGAACCCCTTGATGATCGGCTGCGGATTTCGCTGCTGACGAGTGGAGCGGGGATCGACCAGAGCGAGTGCGAGCAGCACAGCCCCGAAGCTGGCTGCGTTGAGACCGAACGCCCACCCGGGTCCGAACGCGGCGATGAGTGCCCCGCCGGCCGCAGGGCCGATGGCCCGGGCGATGTTGAACTGCAGGCTGTTGAGGCTGATGGCCGACGGCAGGTCCGCCGGCTCGACCAGCGTCGGGATGAACGACTGCCACGTCGGCATCGTGAAACCGCTGATCACCCCGCCCACGGCGGCCAGCGCCACCAAGGCCCCCGGGGAGCGTACGCCCCACACCCAGGCCAGACAGAGGCCGGCGGCCGCCACCGCCGCCGCGAACTGGCCGATGAGCAGCACCTTCCGCCGGTCGAATCGGTCGGCCAGGTTGCCGGCGATAGGACCGAGCACCATCACGGGGAAGATGCTGGCGAACGCGGCGAACCCGACCCAGGAAGCGGCATCGGTGATTTCCAGAAGCACGTAAGGCACGGTTAGGTTCTGCAACCAGGTGCCCGAGTTCGACACCAGGGCCCCGATCCAGAACCGGCGGTAGTTGTCGTGCCGAAGTGCCCGCAGACCATGCGCCAGGCCCCGTGCGCCATCGGGCGCCTGACGACCATCGGCGCGACCGACCATCGTCGACAACCGATCGGATGTCGTCATCGAGCCAGACCGATCTGGTCGATCCGGGCGAACTCTCGCCGAACCGACTCCGGCAGGTTGTCGAGGAGAAAGTCGATCACCGTGGCCGGAAAACGATCCTTGATTTCGACGGTGTACCACACCGCGTCGAACAGCGACAAGAACGTCTGGACGGCGTCGAACCGGGCGACCGAGTCGGCTTTCAAGGTCGCCACGTAGGCCGTCGACGCCTCATCGGGTTGATGCAGATAGTGGACCTGATCGGCCCGCCGGTCGCGGGACTCGGTGGCCAACCACCAGGTCCGGCCGATGTCGTAGGGTTGGCTGAGCTCATCACCGATGAGGGCGAGCGTATAGCCGTTGCGGATGCCGACCTCGAGATTGACCCGTGTGCTCTCGAGCTGCTGGGCGAGATAGAGGCCGTGTTCGTGGCGGCGCTCCAGTGACAGCCCCCCGGCACCGTACACCGGGTTGGCCGAATACCAGGGATCCTCCTCGGTGAGGTAGCGCTCCATCTCCCGCCGCAGCACGCAATCGCGGTAGCGAAAGTTCATCGTGTTGGTTTCCAGGCTGAAGTGGCGA
>JAOUGG010000220.1 GCA_029857855.1 Acidimicrobiia bacterium
CCGAGGCCCATTCGGCATCGGGAGAGGCTTCGTCTTCTTTTGCCCCCACTGCCGGAAAGTGCTCGGCCACGGAACCCAGTGGTACCCGTTCCCTGGATAGATGATCAGGCCATCGGCCCATTCTTGCTCATCGGTGTTGTCCATCACTCATGCCAGCGTGTCTGCTGGTGTCGGGCAGAGTCGTTGGTCATCATGCCGATGGCGTTCTCGTGCGTCGACCAAAGGCCGGCGGGGTGTCGGTTCGGCATGGCTGCGGACCAGCGAGGACAGCTGGCCGCGAACTTGTACCGGCCGACAGGCCCACCAAAGTCCGGGCGTGGTAATGATGCCCGAGGTCACACCGAAGGACATCCCGACCGGAGCGAGTGGTTTTTCTGGTTCGCGGGACGTTCGACCCTTGGCCTCACGCTGTGGGGGTGATCATAGTGGGTTCATGCTGGACGATGAGGCTGCGGCGAATGGTCGGCGACAAGACCGCTCTCAATTGATCAGCGGGATCATGTTCATGGTTGCTGCCGTGGTGTTTCTGCTGACCGCCTTGCTTGGCGATGCTGGTGCAGACACCGCGTTTTTCGTTCTGGCCATGGTCTTTGTTGTTCTGGCGCTGAACGCCTGGCAGTCGAGCCGGTCTCAGTCCGATACATGAACCGATGAGGCCCTGACCGGTCCCCGAGCGGGCGCGATCTGATGCGACGTGGACCCGGTGGCTGCTCCCAAGCCGGACGATTCAGAGGACCTCTGTCGTTCCCGATGATAAGGTCACCTTCCCAATGCCCGAACTCGGTTCGGTGGTCTGTTGTAGCTGTCACTCCATCACTCGAAGGGCGTCGGGGAGATCCATTCGTTTGAGCCGACGGGTGAGGGGGCCGGCAGCCGGAGGCCCGGGTCGACGTGACCGATGGCGGCCGCGTCGGCAATCGCGGTGATGACGTTCAATAACCCAAGCCGAGATCAAGGCGCTCGTCGACCAGCTTCATGGCATCGCCGAAACGCTCGCCAACTCCGCGTCCCAGGACCGGCGAGCCGTCTAAGACGAACTCGGGGTGAGCCTTACCAACGACCCAAAGAAGAAGCGGGTCATGTCCGCTCCCTACCGCTCGTTGCCGTTCCGGGTGTTGGATGCAACTAGCAAACCATTAACAGCGCAACACCCTTGAGGCGTAGCTGGCCGGCGAGCAAATCAGCAGGAGACGTGCCCTCGTGACTCCCACGCCCGATGGTCCGTTTCGTTTGAACGTGGGGGCGTGTCATTACCAAGCGGATTCGGACCCACCCATGTGTGCCCAAGTTCGGCCGGAACTGCGACGCAGCGTGATGGATTCGGCGGGGTTTTCCGGTGGGTGTGCCCCGCGTTATCCGCCCGCATCACGGCACCGAAGTGAGGACATGGATCTCGTGGGGAGGTCGTGCCCGAGAATATGTGGCAGGGGGCGGGCGGGTTGTAGGTTGGTTTGGATGGCGGACGAAGGCGAGCTACCAGCGATCCACGCGACGATGAGCGCTTGGCGCTCGTCAACCCACGGGAGCGATCTCAGCACCCGGATCGAGACAAACAGATACAGGACACCTGAGACCGGGCCCAGGTCGACCGAGCTCGCCTCACCAGCCGGTGGCCTGCTCGTAGACCGGGGCTGATCTCGACCTCGAAGGGTTGGAGCGACTCTCGTTGGGCACGAGCGAACGAGCGGATGTTTCGATGGGCTTCCGTGATGTCGTCGAGCACCGTTGGAGCGAGGGTTCTCCGAGCGGCCTTCACCGCGCTTTCTTCAACGACGATTGGTCCGTCCCACCGGTCGAAGTCGCGGGCCAGGCCCCTGGCCTCGTCCTCGCCGCGTTCGCGCAATCCGGCGATCATCTCTCGAACTTTCTCGGAGACTTCCTGGGCCGGCGTCTCTGTTCCGACCGATCGCCCTTGAGGTACGAGTGCGCCATGTTGACCTCTTCAGTTCTCGTAGACGTCGTGGCCGTATTCGGACACTCGGTCGAGCAGGGCGTCGACGTCAACGTCGGCGACTGCGGGGTTCATGAACAACAGGCGGAAGGTGTTGAGGCCTTCGATCGGCTGGAAGCCAACCATGGCCGTTCCTTCCGCTTGCATCCGGGCCTTGATCCTCGGCGCGAGTGCGTGCAGCTCGTCACGGACGCCGGGTGACAGTGCCCGGATCGCGGCCGGCGACAGCGGGAGTGGTCGAAGCTTCGGCGGGATCCAGCCGAAGACGACGTTGGTGAACGTCCCCGCCACACTCTCGAACTCACCGTCAGATGCGGCGATCCGGCGACGAGCGTGGGTAGCCATCCCAACCGCGTGATCGATGCGAGCAGCGAAGCCTGCATCGCCATGATGTTTCCAGGCCAGCCAGAACTTCAACACGTCGACCCGTCGGGCGCACTGGAACGTCCGATCACCCGAGTCGTATTCGGCATGGAGCTTGTCGGGCTGGAAGAGGTAGTCGGCACCGACGGCGAAACACGGTGCCAGCAGTTCGGGCTCGCGCACGAGAAGCGCCGTGCACTGCTGGGTCATCCCCATCATCTTGTGCAGATTCCACACGAACGAATCGGAGCGCTCGACCCCGTCGAGGAGGTGGCGATGGGTCGGCGAGAACAGCGCCGAACCGCCGTAGCACCCGTCGATGTGTAGCCAGAGGCCGTGGTCCCGGGCAACATCGGCGAGCGCGTTGAGGTCGTCGAAGGCCGAGGTCACGGTTGTGCCAGCGGTCCCGATGATTGCGAAGGGAACCTGCCCCGCTTCGAGCGAAGCAACCACCGCCTCCTCGAGCGCATCGGGAATGATCGCTCCCCCGTCGTCGGATTCGACCTTGATGACGGCGTCGGTGCCGAGCCCCAGGAGCGCAGCGGACTTCGTGGCGGCATAGTGGCCGGCGTCGGAGACGAAAAGTGTAAGCCGCTCCCCCGTGCCACCTGTCCGCCGGATGTCGGGGCGCAACCGGTGCCGAGCGAGCTGGAGTGCATAGAGGGTGGCCGTCGATCCACCCGGGCAGAAGAGGCCTGGCGGGAGTGTCGGCACCTGGTCGGTGTCCGGGTCGAGGTATCCGGCAATGCGACCAAGCTTCGACAGAACAGCGCTCTCCATCAGCGTGAATACTGGCGCCGCTTCGAACGTGGCCCCCGTGGTGTTGAGTGCTGCACCCAGCCAATCGCCGACAACCGACACGGGATCGGGGCCGGCGAAGTTCTGGTTCACGAATCTGGGGTGACTCGTGTGGACGGAGTGTTTGATGACCAAGTCGACGGCCTCGAGAATCGAGTCGTCATCGTGAGCGGTCGCCTTCTCGTCGAAGCCGAGTGTGACAGCGCGATCGAACGACGAAAGCAGTTCAGCTGGTGAAGCCAGATCGATGACCGGGTCGAGACCGCGGGGTGGATCGACGACATAGGCCAGCGCCCGTCCGGCGATGCGCTCTTCGAGTGAGTCGGCCATCGGTGTTCCTAGAGCCCGGTTTCGGCTGCGTCGGTTCGTGGACGTCGATGCGCGGGGTCGAACATCGGTTCCTAGCGGACTGTAGCGCGGCAACGTTGGCCGATCACCTCGAGGCTGAGTTCGGCACCTGGTTCGGCCTTCTTTGACGCGTACGCCTCGTCGGCGTACTGGGTGAAGCGGCGGGGGTCGAGGACCCATGTCCCACTCGGATTGACCGTCGACGATGATCTCGGCGAGCACCTTGCCGAGGCCTCCGCCTTCACCGACGCCTGAACGCAGACCCAGCATGCAATAGGCATTGCGCCGACCGGGCAGCCGGCCAACCAATGGGGCACCATCACCGGAGTAGGTGATCGGGCCGTTCACGATCGAGGTAATACCAGCGGTCTGCAGCACGGGCAGCCGATCGAAGATTCGCATCATGTTGTCCTCGAGCCGGTCGAGATCCGGCGGTTCGAGTTTGTTCGCGAAGTCGACGGGGATGTCTTCCCTCCCCCACGTCTTGCATCCTTGTTCGTAGACACCGACGAGTAGTCCGTGGTGTTCCTGGCGGCTGTAGAAGTCGTCGCCAGGGTCTTGGATCAGCGAGACCCGCCGCCCGAGTTCGGCCAACTCGGGCAACTCTTCGGTGAGGAAGTACTGGTGCTCCATCGACGAGACCGCAGACTCGAGGCCGTAGAAATCGCCGACCTGATGCACGCGATATCCGGCCGCGTTGACAATGCTCTGGCATTCGACGTCGCCCTGATTCGTGTGAACAATCCATCCGTTTTCGGTCTGGGTGAGTCCGGTGCAGTCGGTGAAGCGATAGGCCTCGCCGCCGTTTCGTCGGCCGGCGTGCACCAATCCGGTGACAAGCCCAGTGGGATCGATGTCGCCGTCGATGGGGTCCCACAGCCCGCAGGTTCGGACTTCCGCCGCGATGGTTTGGGGGTCTCGGAATTGATTCGGCAGATTGTCGAACAAGACCTCCTGCATCTCGGGTCGTGCGATGATGTCTCTGTCTTCGACCGGCCTCGAGCGAGTCACAAGGCCGGCCGCCCGCTTCGGGTTACGGCTCGCCATTCGACACAGTCCACTCGCCATCGGACCAGTGAGAGCGGGGAACCGACGGACGAGCCGGAACGAGACCCGGATGCGCCGGCTCATCTCCGACATCGCATCGGGGCCGTCGAGGGGACCGAGCACACTGAACAGGCCGAGGCGGCTCACGCGTTCGGGATGTTGCCACGCGTAGGCGGCGGCGTAGATGCCACCGCCAGAAATCGCGAGCAAACCGAATTCGTCGTAGTCGAGGTGATCGACCAGTTGAGTCAGGTCGTGGCACCAACTCAGCACGGTGCCCCCAGGATTGGGGTCAGAGATCCCGAAGCCGGGTCGATCCGGCGCTATCAGTCGCACGCCGACGTGGTGCGCGGCCTGGTCGGCGAGGCGCCATATAACCCGAGAGTCCGGCGAACCATGCAATGCCACCACGGGAGCGCCGCCGGCTGCTCCATAGCTGGCGTACCCGAGCGTCCGACCATCGACGAGCGTGAAGGTCTCGTCGAAGTTCATCACTGCCCAACCCTCGCCCACACCCGGTTCCACCGCTTCATTCGAGGCCCTTGGTCCTGGCGCGGCTGATGCGGAGGGCGACGATCAGCTCGAGTTCGGGCCAAGCCGATGACGTCGTCACCCATAGGCCCGCTACCTGAAGACCCATTCGATGGTCTCGCCGCGCCGCGGAAAGGCGATGTAGTCCACCACGTCCCAGATGAGCCGCTGGGGTGGTCGGTCACCCGGGACTTCGAACACAATGACTCCGTCGCCTGTGGCCCCGGCACGAATCGATCCAGGTCCCGGGACCCCGTCGACGCCTACCAGCGCCGGCGTGTGTAGCTCACCGTTTGCATCTTCGAGCCGGAATGATGATGCGACGATGGGAACGGTTTCTCCCGCGCCGCGGCGATTGATAATCGAAATGGTGAAGGCCAAATAGCGCGCATCATCATCGGCACGGAACAGCCCAAGTTCTCCGTCGGCTGGGTCGTCCACCGCTTCCAGTCGCATCGCTCCGGACTCGACGATCGCAGCCGATGTCGTTTCGCTTGTACTGAGCTCGGCATAGGAGACATCGTTGATCACATGCGTGCCGGTGAAACCGATGATGAACACCAAGAACCCGACAATCGCGCTCGCAGGTATCAGCCCGATGACCGCCGAGACCCGATAAGCCCGGCGACTCGACCTACCGGTGCCGGCGGCC
>JAOUGG010000886.1 GCA_029857855.1 Acidimicrobiia bacterium
CGTCACGTGGCGAAACGGCCAAGCCTCCCGATCGACGCCGTCCGGTTCGGCAAACGTCGCAAGCGGCTCCAGCAGGTAGTCGGAGGTCGTGGTCACGGTGGCCCAGCTCGAGAAGGCGTCGGCCATCGCCGCCACCAGCGCAGTCGGCGTGCCCATGAGTCCGGTCACGTACACCATCGCACCGTCGGGAACGTATCCGATCGCCTCGGCCGGCGTGGCGACGCGGCGACCGGGGCGAGGCCGCAACGGCGGGGGCAGCTGTCCCTCGCGATCGAGGGCCGATCGGGCGGTCAACGGCCTACCCGGTCCGGGTGATCAGGTCCGCCAACGCAGCGTGCACCGTCTCGATCGACCGCCGCTCGAGGCGTTCGTCGGCGTTGTGGGCGAGGGTCGGGTCTCCCGGTCCGAAGTTGGTGGCGGGAACGCCGAGCTGGTCGAAACGGGCCACGTCGGTCCATCCGAGCTTGGCTGCGACCGGCAGACCATTGGCCTTGATCAGCCGGTCGAACAGCGGATGACCAAGCGATGGTGCACATGCCGGCGACACGTCGAGCACCGTGAACGAATCGCCGTCGTCGAGATGGGGCGCCAACAGCTCGCGGAGGAAGGCCTCGGCCACTGCGGCATCACGATCCGGTGCATAGCGATGGTGGATGTGGAGCACGCAGCGATCGGGGACGACGTTCCCGGCCACCCCACCCTCGATCGAAACCGCCTGAACCGTCTCCCGGTAGGTGCAACCGTCGATCGTCGGCGCGCGGGCCTCGTAGTCCGACAGCGCCTGGAGAATTCCCGCCATCCGGTGGACGGCGTTGCGCCCCATCCACGGTCGAGCGGTGTGGGCCCGGGCTCCGGCCAGCACGACCTCGACCCGCATCGCCCCCTGGCAGCCGGCCTCGATCCCGGCATCGGTCGGCTCGCCGACGATCGCACAGTCGCCGGCCAGGAGGTCGGGGCGTTCGGCGCTGATCTCGTTGAGCCCGTTGTGGGACTGGGCGACCTCCTCCCGGGCGTAGAACACGAACGTCAGATCGACGACCGGATCGGTCACCGTCCGGGCCAGATGGAGAAAGACGGCCAGCCCGCCCTTCATGTCGGTGGCCCCGACGCCCCACAACACATCACCATCGATGCGTGGCACCGCGTTGCCGTTGGCCGGAACCGTGTCGGTGTGCCCGACCAGCAGGACCCGTTGATCCCGACCAAGGTCGGTTCGGGCGACGAGGTTGTCACCCACTCGCACCACGTCGAGATGATCGAGAGCGGACAGCTCGCCCTCGAGCCAATCGACGAACGGACCTTCGGAAAACGACTCCGACGGCATGGCGATCAAGTCGGACGTGAGGGCTAGCAGGTCGACCATGGCCCCACGCTAGCCGGTAGCCTGAACGGTGATGGCAACAACGACGACCCCCGATCCTCAGGCGGCGGACGGAACCGCGGAGCGGCTGTTCAGCAAGTCGATCGTGATCTCCGGCATACGCTGCGTACTGGCCTACCTCATCCTGCCGTTCGTGACCCCGTTCATCGGGTTGGCCCCCGGCGTCGGCGCCGGATTCGGCCTCGTCATCGGCCTGGTGGCCATCGTCGCCAACGTGTTCAGCATCCGCCGGTTCTGGCGGGCCGACCACCGCTGGAAGATCCCGGTGACCGTGATCCACGTGGCGGTTATCACCCTGCTGGTGGTGCTCGTCGTGCAGGACGTTCTCGAGCTGGTCGCCTGATGCGGGCGTTGTATCTGGTCGCCGGCCTCCTGTTCGTCGGGCTGGGGTGGATCGGTCTCGTGACCCCCGGACTCCCCGGTACGGTGTTCTTCGTCAGCGCCACCTGGTGTTTCTCCCGTTCCAGTCCCCGTTTGGAGCGATGGGTGCTGAACCTGCCCGGCGTCGGGCCCATGGTGTCCGACTACCGCGACGGGCTGGGCATGCCCCGGCGGGCCAAGATCATCGCGGTGAGCTGCATCGTCGCCGCCTGTGTGTTCAGCGCCGGTTTCGCGATCGAGATCGCCTGGGTCCGCATCCTGGTTGCCGTCCTCGGCGCGATCGGTGTGTGGTTCGTCGCCTTCCACATTCCGACCTCGGAGCGAATTCGGGCCCAGCGGGCCGTCTCGCCGTCCTGAACAGCACCGTCGGTTGGGCCGACGGCTTTCGACCGGACGGGCTATTGATTCGAGTGGAGCGCCTCGTTGATCCCGCCCCAGCGGGACGGGTCGGATTCGCGCACCTCGATGACACCGCTGGCCGAGTT